>CAZQHT010000007.1:0-4641 GCA_964593635.1 uncultured Aquiluna sp. | reverse complement strand
AGAGCACCGCTTCGGTCAAAAGTTCTCCAGGTTCCAACCTGCTTGCCCAGATCAAATTCGCCCGAGCGCATAAGTGAGCCGTCCTTGCGGAAAAACTCCCAGTGGCCGTGCATTTCACCTTCAAGGTAATCACCCTTGAAACGAGGAAGGCCGTTCTCATAGAACGGGCTTATCTCTTTTGACATCCTCCTACCAGGCGGACTTTCCAGCTGAACCTAGCTGCTGGGCTGCCTGGACAACGCGCTCTGACATGCCAGCCTCTGCCAACTTGCCCCAGACGCGTGGGTCATACATCTTCTTGTTACCGACATCACCGTCGACCTTTAGAACGCCGTCATAGTTGCGGAGCATGTGGTCGGCGATTGGCCTGGTGAACGCGTACTGAAGATCAGTGTCGATGTTCATCTTGATAACGCCGTACTTCACGGCATCTGAGATCTCTTGAGAAGTCGAGCCTGAACCACCGTGGAAGACAAGGTCAAACGGGCTCTGCTTGCCGTACTTTGCGCCAACCTCAGCCTGGATCTCCTTTAGAAGCTCAGGGCGAAGCACAACGTTTCCGGCCTTGTAGACGCCGTGAACGTTTCCGAAGGTTAGTGCGGTGATATAGCGGCCATTCTCGCCTAGGCCTAGGGCCTCAGCGGTAGCCATGCCATCAGCAACGGTTGAGTAAAGGTGCTCGTCGATAGCACCCTCGATGCCATCTTCTTCGCCACCAACGGCTCCAACCTCAATCTCGAGGATCATGCCTAGGTTGCTGGTTGCCTTCAAAAACTCTTTTGCAATCTCAAGGTTCTGAGCTAGTGGAACCTCAGAGCCATCCCACATGTGGGAGTTGAAGATAGCCTCTCCACCGTTCTTCACCTGCTCCTGAGAAAGAGCTAGAAGTGGCTTCACAAAGCTGTCCAGCTGCTCAAGGTTGCAGTGGTCGGTGTGTAGGGCAACCTTGATGTCGTAGTTCTTTGCAACCTCACGAGCCATTGCAGCAAATGCCAAAGCTCCAGAAACGCGGTTCTTGATGGTCGGACCACTCCAGTAGTCAGCACCGCCGGTGGTTACCTGCAAAATGCCGTCAGATCCTGCTGCCTGAAGGCCAGCAAGAGCTGCATTCAAGGTCTGTGAGCTGGAAACATTGATTGCTGGGTAAGCAAAGCCGCCCTTTTTGGCGCGGTCCAACATCTCTACATACTGCTCGGAAGAAACAATCGCCATTTCTGGGCTCCTTTGGGTTAGGCCTTGGCAGGCTCGCCCAATAGGCGAGCGCGATCTGGAATGAGTTCTACTGTTGAGTCGACCAAGTTGTCGATTGACTTCAGCCCACTGGTTGGCTGCTGAACCTTGGCAGCACCCCACTGCACAGCAGCTGAAATACCTTCGGCAACATCAAAACCAACACCAAAGTCACCCTCGTTGGAAGGGTGTGCGGTGACGGCGGCTAGAAAGCCAGCAACCGTTGAGTCGCCGGCACCAACGGTGTTGATGACCTTCACTGGGGCGGTGTAAGCGTGGATTGCGTGGGTCTTGGTTACGGCGATTATGCCGTCGATTCCTAGGGAGGCCAAAACGCAGTTCACTCCCCAGTCGTTCAGCTGATGAGCGGCATCGATAACGTCACCGATGGTCTCGAGGTCTCTGCCAACGCACTCGGCTAGCTCGTGGGCGTTCGGCTTCATTACGGTTGCCTTGCCCTGCTTGGCCCAGTAGCGAAGGGCAGGACCAGAGGTGTCCAAAACCACTCGCACGTTCAGTGCGGCCATTGCATCAAACAAAGGGTGAAGGTTGATCACCTCACCGGTCTCTTCGATCTCCGGGTGAGCTCCAGCAACTACGAGCCACTTGGCATCGTTGGCTTTGACTGTTTCTACCGTTAGTGCAACTACAGCATCCCAGTCCTTCTGCTTCAAAGGCCTTGGGTGCTCGTTGATCTTGGTGGTTGGGCCGTCGTATTCGACGACGGTGGTGGAAACTCGAAGTGTGCCCTCAACCCAAAGTGGGGTTAGAAATCCTGAGCCGGTGCGCTCCAGAACACCTGGGTCAGCGTTACCAATTGGAACGATGCCTGGTGCTGGGATTGATGCGAGGTGAAGTCCGCGGGAAACGTTGATGCCCTTGCCCGCGAGTTCTTCGCCGACACGGTCTGCGCGGTTTACGCCGCCCTCAACGAGGTTCTTGACGAAGTAGGTGCGGTCAAGTGTCGGCGATGGTGTGAGGGTAACGATTGGCGATTTCTGGCCAGCCATTAGATCTCCTTGATGTGAGAGTACTAAGTGCGGCACTCACATCTTTGTAGGCGCAACGGATGTCACTATAGCTGTTAATCGCGGGTTTGTTCGCCTGCCTCAAGCTCCTTTGCAGTGATTGAGGAAGCAGATTCTTCAAGCGCCTTTGGGGAGCTGAGCTCCTCGATGCCGAGCTCATTCTCATCAAGGTCGTTTAGCTTGCGCGCTGTGACCAGCATTCGGCTCTCTAGTGAGGAGACAAAGGCGTTGTAGTCCTTCACGGTGGCATTCAGCGAGCGACCCAACTTGTCAGCAACCTGAGCTACCTTCCCGACACGCTCGTAGAGCTCTTTGCCGAGCTTGATCATGGCTCGAACTTGAGATTCGTCTGCGTTTTGACGCCAGATGTAGTTGATGGTTTTGAGTACCGAGAAGAGTGAAACCGGCGATGCCAGGGCCACGTTTTTCTTGAATGCATACTCCAGTATGGCTGGATCAGCCTCTAGTGCTGCCGAAAGCAGCGACTCGGAGGGCACGAAGCAAACTACGAAGTCTGGAGACGAGGCTAGGCCGGTCCAGTAAGCCTTGGTGCCCAGGTCATCGATGTGCTTTCGAACTGCCTTCACGTGCTCTTCGATTAGGCGCTTGCGTCTGGCAAGTTCCTCACCGGTGGCCAGCTCTGAGATTGCACTTGCCTCCTGATAGGAGTTGAAAGGAACCTTTGAGTCAATCGCAAGCGACTTGCCACCTGGCAGGTTGATAACCATGTCTGCACGACCCGAACCACCTTCGGTTGAGATGGTGGCTTGCTCAGAAAAGTCGGCGTGTTTGATGAGTCCAGCAAGCTCTACGAGCTTGCGAAGCTGCGCCTCTCCCCAAACTCCGCGCAGCGAGTTTGACGAGAGCGCCTGAGCTAACTGCTGGGTTTGTTTGCGAAGGTTTTCATCGGTTTCAACGGCATTGCGCAGCTGTTCAGTGATCGAAGCAAACTGGGTGGAGCGCTCCTTCTCGAGTTGCGACACAACCGTTTGCATCTGCTCAAGCTGCTGCTTTACTGGAGCGAGCTGAACCAAAATCTTGTTCTCCTGGTCAGCCTTTAGCTGCTGACCCTGGAGTTGCTCATCGGCCTTGCGAATCTGCTCTCGCAAGGCGACCTCGGTCGCCTCAAGTGCTGCTATTCGCGATGCGCCATCGACATTCTGTAGAGGTGCCTTTTTCTTCCCAAGCTGGTAGCCAAGGACTGCTCCGAGCACGATGCCGACAATAAGGGCGTTTAGCCCCAACCAAATGATTTGTTCCATGGAAACGAGTATTGCACTCGGCTCAGACAACTAGCGGTTTGAGCTGCTGCCTTGTTGCAGTGAGAAGGCCGTCAACATCTTCAACTTCATGGCGATCGGCCATGTGCAGCACGATCCGCGCACAGGCATCTGAGTCGGCAAGGGCATCGTGGTGCTTGAACTCCTCATGGCCGATCGCATACGCCACTGCGTTGAGTCGGTAGCTCTCAAGTGCATAGGTTCTGCGGGCCATTAGTAGCGAGCAGAAGTAATTCAGTGGTGGAAGATCAAACTGGACCGCCTCAGCACTGGCTCGCAGCACTCCCATGTCAAAGCTTGCGTTGTGGGCAACCAGGGGTAACCCTTCGGTGAAGAGCAGAAGTTCGGGCAGGACCTCTTCCCATTGGGGAGCATCCAAAACATCCTCGGGCCTAATGCCGTGCACGTTGATGTTGCCCTCGTGGAACCAGTTGTTTGGATATGGCGGGCGAAACAGCATGGAGAGACTCTCTTGAATCTCGCCCTCGCGCACGCGGACCAGACCAACAGCACAAGGGGATGCGGGGGAGCTGTTGGCCGTCTCAAAGTCAATCGCCACAAACTCCAAAGCCATGAACGCAATTATGAACCAATAAACTTTGGCAAATGGCCCTCACAATCGGAATCGTCGGACTACCCAACGTTGGTAAGTCCACCCTGTTCAACGCACTGACCAAGAACAACGTGCTCGCTGCGAACTACCCCTTCGCAACCATCGAGCCAAACATCGGTGTTGTGAACCTGCCAGATGCAAGACTCAACCGCCTCGCAGAGATCTTCTCTTCAGAGAAGATCCTGCCTGCCCCGGTTTCCTTTGTTGACATCGCCGGCATTGTCCGTGGCGCGTCGGTTGGTGAAGGTCTTGGAAACCAGTTTTTAGCAACCATCCGCGAAGCGGATGCCATTGCCCAGGTTGTTCGTGGCTTCACCGACGGAGATGTCATCCACGTTGATGGACGAGTTGATGCAGCCAGTGACATCGAGACCATCAATACCGAGCTGATCTTGGCCGACATGCAGACCTTAGAGAAGACCAGACCAAGAGTTGAAAAAGAGGTCAAGACCAAAAAGACCGACCCATCAGTTCTCGAAACCATCGATGA
>CAZQHT010000006.1:22952-28115 GCA_964593635.1 uncultured Aquiluna sp. | reverse complement strand
CTTGAATACTGAACTGGGTTCTCTAAGAAAGTCTCTGCAATCCACTTTGCGCGAAGCGGATCTCCTGGCAAAAGAATGGTTGGCGCAATCTCGCCAGGCTTTGCTGCAATGTGAGTAGACATGGGTCTAGGTTAGCTCGAACTGTCCGCCCTCGATTTGACCCTGCTTGCGGTAAAGGTCCAACTTCTGGCGGGTGTCCTGAATATCTAGGTTTCTCATAGTGAGCTGACCGATTCGGTCGGTTGGACCGAAGGCTGCGTCTTCGGTGCGCTCCATGGATAGCTTCTCCGGGTGATAGCTAAAGCCATCTCCATCGGTGGAAAGAATTGTGTAGTCGTCTCCGCGACGAAGTCGGATCGTGACACTACCGTTCACTGCAGATGCAACCCACTTCATCAGTGACTCGCGCAGCATCAGGGTCTGCGGGTCCAACCAGCGACCTTCGTAGAGCAGCCTTCCCATGCGACGACCCTCCTGGTGGTAGTTCGCGATGGTGTCCTCGTTGTGGATGGCCGATAGCAAGCGCTCGTAGGCGATGTGCAGTAGTGCCATGCCTGGAGCCTCGTAAATTCCGCGGCTCTTTGCCTCGATGATGCGGTTCTCGATCTGATCGCTCATTCCGAGTCCGTGGCGACCACCAATTTCATTTGCCTTCATGATCACATCTGCGGCTGCCGGAAGGCTCTCGCCATTGATGGCAACAGGCCTGCCCTGAACGAACTTGATGGTTACGTCCTCAGTTGCAATCTTTACCGATTCGTCCCAGAACTTGACGCCCATGATCGGCTCAACAATTTCATAGGAAGTGTTTAGAAATTCCAAGCTCTTGGCCTCGTGCGTAGCGCCCAGCATGTTGGCATCTGTCGAGTAGGCCTTCTCCTTGCTGGCGCGGTAGGGGAGCTTGCGCTCTTGCAGCCACTCGCTCATCTCGTGGCGACCGCCAAGCTCGGTAACGAAGTCCTCGTCAAGCCAAGGCTTATAGATGCGCAGGTTTGGGTTCGCTAGCAGTCCATAGCGATAAAAGCGCTCGATGTCATTGCCCTTGTAGGTAGAGCCATCGCCCCAAATCTCAACCCCGTCTTCGCGCATGGCGCGAACCAAAAGGGTTCCCGTTACAACACGGCCCAGTGGAGTGGTGTTGAAGTAAACCTTGCCGCCGGTACGGATGTGAAATGCACCACAGGCAATGGCTGCTAAACCCTCCTCTGCCAATGACTCTCGGCAGTCGACTAGGCGGCCAAGGGATGCTCCATACTCTGAAGCACGGGAAGGAATGGACTGGATGTCGTCCTCGTCATACTGACCAAGGTCGGCTGTGTAGGCGTAAGGGATTGCTCCCTTTTCCTTCATCCATGCAACCGCAACCGAGGTGTCGAGACCTCCGGAAAATGCGATACCGACCTTTTCACCAACGGGGAGTGACGCCAAAACCTTAGACATGGGCTTTAGCGTAACGAATGTGCGGGCTTTATGCCCGTGCCATTGCTCGCTTCAGTGAATCGAGGCCCAGACCACCCAAGTTCAGCGCAGTGCTGTGGAACTTCTTCATGTCGAAGTCACTACCCTTGCGTCCCTTGTAGTCATCTCGGATCTGCTCCCAAATGCGCTGGCCAATCTTGTAGGCGGGTGCCTGTCCTGGCCATCCGAAGTAGCGAGTGACCTCAAAGCGAATGAACTCTGGGCTCATGTTCACATTCGACTTCATGAAGTTCAGTGCATAGTCAAAGTCCCAGACCCCGGTGCCCTCAAGGTTCTGCTTCTCAAGGTGAACACCAATGTCCAAAACCACACGAGCTGCGCGCATGCGCTGCCCATCCAGCATTCCAAGACGATCTGCTGGGTTGGATAGGTAGCCAAGCTCATCCATAAGGCGCTCTGCGTAAAGGGCCCAGCCCTCACCGTGACCTGAGGTGAATGAAGCCAGTCTGCGCCACTTGTTTAGGGTGTCTTTCATGAAGGTTGACTGACCAATTTGTAGGTGGTGACCTGGAACACCCTCGTGGTAAACGGTTGTGGTCTCTCGCCAAGTGTCAAAGGTGTCAACACCCTCAGGCACAGACCACCACATTCTTCCTGGACGGCTGAAGTCGTCGCTTGGTCCGGTGTAGTAGATGCCACCGTGCTTGGTAGGGGCAATCATGCACTCGAGGTTTCTTAGCTCTGGTGCAATGTCGAAGTGGGTCTTTCCTAGATCCTCGATTGCCTTGTCACTGAGCTCTTGCATCCAAGCCTTGAGTGCATCCGTGCCGTGAATCTTTGTGCTCGGGTCCTTCTCCAGGTGAGCGACAGCCTCAGCAACATTGGCTCCAGGCAGAATCTCATTGGCAACAGCGTTCTGCTCCGCAATAACTCTTGCTAGTTCCTCTTTGCCCCACTCGTAGGTCTCGTCGAAGTCAATGGCAGCACCGAGGAACTTCTTGCTCAGGATCTTGTAAAGGTCCCTACCGACAGCATCCTTTGGATTTGCCTTTGGCATCATCTGGGTTAGAAACTCGCCAAACTTTGCATAACCTGCGGTTGCGGCTGTTGCCGCCTCTGCAAGTTCCTGCTTTAGAGAATCACTCAAGCCACCTTCGATGGCAGCTCCCTTGGCGTAGTTGTGGAAGAACCCGTCTGCCTTGTTGATCTGCTTGACCTGACCCAGAACCTCTTCCAGCTGTCTAGCCGCTGGAGCATTTCCAGACTCGAATCCAATTCGCAGGCTCTCCGCGTAGCCATCCAGAGACTCGCTCACCTTGCGCATTCTTGATGCGATGTTCTCCCAGTCCTTCTCGGTCTTTGTGGGAGCAAGGTCGAAGATGTTTCGAACTCCTTGAGCAGGGGATGCGATGTTGTTTAGCTCTCGGAACACCAAACCAGAGTCATGCTTTGCAATCGCATTCTCCAGTGAGCTGGAAAGTGCATCTTTGGTTACCAGGTCAACGTCATCGACTGCCTCTAGTGCCTGAAGTCTTGAGTGAATTGATTTGGCTAGCTTGTAGTCGCGCTCGATAGCAGCTGGGGACAAATCATCCAGATCACCTTCGCCACCGGGCATGCCCAAATAGGTTGCGTAGGTGGGGTTGTTGGCGACAGTAGTGTCAAGGAGCTCGTTTGCTAGCTCGTCAATCTTGGTTGTTGGGCGCATCATTGGACCTTTCGACAGGCCTCAATAATGGCACATTATTTTTGCTTCAAGACCTTGAAGGTCTGCAAGCTTGGGTCTGCCACAAATGCAATTCGAACACCTATGTCTCGAGCTTCCATTAAGGCGTTAAATCCCGCTTGGGTGATGCGCTCGCCTGGGCTAAAAACCGGAACACCCGGAGGGTAGGGGCAAATCAGCTCGGCGCTAACCCGGCCTACTGCATCCTTGGCTTGAACCACTTCGTATTCAGCAAAGAATGCGTCCCTGGGAGTTGTGACAACCTCGGGCTCGATTGAGAATGCGGGAGCAACCTTGATTGGCCTTGACTCTCCCTTGAACTTCTCGACCAACGCAATGATTGTCTTTACAAGTGAGGCAATTCGCTCCGGAGTATCGGCGAAGGTGATCATCGGAATGATCACATCCCTGTTGGCCATCTCTAGGTCAATGTTCTGTGAGAGCAGCTCAGCCTCGATCAGGTTGCCATCAGCCCCAGTCCCCGCTAGCAAGATAACAAGCTTCAACGGATCGATGTATTGGCCGTCGATGACTCCAATTCCAGCTTCGCGCAATGCAGCCCGGCCCGCCTTTGTCGCCTCGATCACAGGACCAATTAGTTCCGCCCCATGGCGAACAAGCAAAGCTCTTGCAGCATCGATCGAGGCGAGGATTCGACCTGACATCGATGTGGTCTGGGTGGAATCAAAAGTCTTATTTAGGCGCGCTAGGTCTACATAGCCAGCTTTTGCTAAGACGAAGCTTGCCTGCGAGTAACTAGGCAGGGTCTTGTGAGCGGAGGTGACAACAATGTCGGCACCTTCATTGATGGGGTTGAGTGGTAATTCTGGATGGAAACCAAAGTGCGCAGCCCAGGCTGCGTCTACAACTAGAGGAATGCCAAACTCGTGCGTCACCGCGGCAAGCCTTGGGATGTTGCTCATGGTGCCGACATAAGAAGGTTCACCAATCAGCACGGCCTTGGCGTCGGGGTTCTGCTCCAAGACCTCTCGCAGTCTCGAAGAGGGCAGATACTCTGGCAAGCCGGTTAGCGGGTTGATCTCAGGTCTCACCCAAACCGGAACCACTCCGGCATAAACCATCCCCACCAGCAGTGACTTATGAAGCGTACGAGTAACGATTACCTTGTCGCCCGGGCCCGCAACCGCCATTACTGCGGCATGGTTTGAACCGGTGGAGCCATTAACTCCGAATCTGCAAAGGTCAGCACCCCAGGTCTTGGCGGCAATCGCCTCTGCTTCGAGGATGAGTGAGGGGGAGATGCGATTCGGGTGGTTTCCGGGTAGCACTGGGATATCACCATCAACAATTGGTCCGGTGAGGTCGGTTCGGCCCTTATGGCCAGGTATTTGAAAGGGTGAGCGTTCCGAGGTTATGTCTCTGATCCAGGCATCCAGAAGGGGTGCGTCTGATCTGAGCCCCATGGGGTCATTCGGGTCTAGGAGAGTGGCAGCGCCAAAAACGTGCTCGTTCAATACCTTGCTTTCTTAGGCAAACAAAGCCCTAACAATACTGTTCTCAGAAAGCGAAAACCTGAATTCGGGAAAACTTTTGGGTTAGCGAGCTTTCCAAAGCTGCGGGGAGTACCGCTTGAGGAAGTAGCTCTCAATGAGACCCACCAGGTTGTAGAGCAAAATCGACACTACGGTGATCACAACCACATAGGCCCAAACCTCATTGGTCTTGGCTCTACCGATTGCGGAAATGATTGCGTAGCCGATGCCCTGGCCGGTTGCCAACCACTCGACTAGCAGGGCACCTGTGATCGCTCCCGGTACTGAGATCTTTACCGCGGCAAAGAAGGAAGGCAGCGAGCTTGGAAAGGCCACATACCTAAGTGCACCAAGTCGGTTAGCTCCATAAACGGTTGCTACATCCAGCATCGCACTCGATGCGCTCCGAAGGCCAAAGACGATGTTCACAAGCGCTGGGAACAGAACGACTATGGCGCCCATGACTGCGACCGTCACCTCACCTCGACCAAAGATCAAAATCAGGATCGGCGCCATCGCAATTAG
>CAZQHT010000006.1:17988-22852 GCA_964593635.1 uncultured Aquiluna sp. | reverse complement strand
ACCTTGCTGGTCTCGCGCGCGGAGTCACGCTTAACCTTGCTTCGCACCGCAATAAGGGAGCGGTCTTCGCTGTCTTCAATCTTGAAGTTCATCGACTCACCTCCGCCCAGGGGGTTAGCCACTTGCCCAGAAGGCTGAAGAAGAGATACCCAGCACCTGCCAGAGCCCCTGCAACCAGCGCCACTCCCCAAACTCTCGCTACTTCAAGGGACTGCTGAGCATTCACCATCGCTGGCCCAAGTCCTGCGTCGGTCCCACCAACGTATTGACCCAGAATCGCGCCGAGGAATGCGGCCGGGGCAGCAATCTTGAAGGCAGCAACAATCGATGGCAGTGCAGAAAGCAGCTGCACCTTGACCAGGCGCTGCCAAGCACCCCCGCCATAGGCGGAGACAACATCCAACATCTTGCGGTCGGTGGATCTAACTCCAGCAAGGGCTCCGACATAGGTGGTGAAGAAGACACTTAGAGCTGCTAGCACAATCGCAGAACCAGCGGGTTCTCCTGGCTTTGGTGCACCGACGATGAGGCGAACAATCGGCCCGATCGCAACGATTGGAATGCAGTAGGTGATCACGGCCAGCTGGGAACCAATCGAATCGAGCTTGGGCAAGATCAAAGTGATTGCCGCTAGAGCGAGCGCAAGGAGGTTGCCCCAGACAAAGCCGATGGCTGCCTCAAAAACGGTGATACTGCTGATTCGGTAGTAAAAATCTGCGCCATCAATAATGAATTGATTGATTACCTGCGGGGGAGTGGGGATCGCGCCGCCAGAGCCATCTGGTCTGGCTCCAACCGAGGCAAAGATGGTCTCTGCTGAAATCCACCAGATTGCAATCGTCGAAACAACTCCGATTAACCCACCTAGGCGACTGCGATTGAGCGCGTTCAAGCTTCTAGTCCTCGAGCTGTTGGTGAGAGCCAAACAGCAGATCAGAGGCGTGGTCGTGCAGCGCGTGGAACTCTGGGGTGCGCATCATCTCCGGGGTTCTAGGGCGAGGGAGATTCACATCGATAACTTCTTTGATGCGGCCCGGTCTAGCGCTCATCACCGCAACCTGATCGCTCAGAAAGATTGCCTCAGAGATTCCATGGGTAACCATGAGGGTGGTGGCGGGCTTTTCGGTCCAGATTCTCAGCAGCTCAAGGTTCAGTCGCTGGCGAGTCATGTCATCAAGCGCACCAAATGGTTCGTCCAGCAGCAGAACGGATGGCTGAACCACCAGAGCTCGCGCAATCGAAACACGCTGACGCATGCCTCCGGAGAGCTGGGCAGGCTTGGCGTTCTCAAACCCCTTGAGTCCTACAAGTGCGATGAGGTCATGAATCATGGCCTCATCGGCATCTACTCTTGCAAGCTCAAAAGGCAGCTTGATGTTTTGGTAGACACTTCGCCAAGGCATCAGGGCTGAGTCTTGGAATGCAATGCCCAGCCTGTGGTCATTGCGGAGCTCGGATGGGTTCATGCCATCCACTGTGACCGAGCCTGAGGTCGGTTCCTCAAGCCCAGCAAGGATTCTCAGGATTGTCGACTTGCCACATCCTGAAGGGCCAAGCAGTGAAAGGAAGCTTCCCTTATCCGAGTGAAGGGTCGCGTTATCTAGTGCTTGAACCGTTTGCTTACCTAGGGAGTAGGTCTTGGTTAGGTTCGAAATGGTAATGCCACTGCCCAGAGACTCGCTCTGGGCAGTGGCATTTTCTGAATTCATTCTGAGAGATTACTTCAGAAGGTCTGGGTTCTCGGCGTAAACCTCAGCAAGCAGGCTCATGTCGAATAGCTGGTCAGCTGTGATCTCGTAGCCTGCAGCCTTAAGGGTCTGGAGGTTTAGCGCGATCATCGCATCAGAGATAGTTAGCAGACCGTTTGCACGGGTCTCGTCGGTGACGATCAGAAGGTCGTTCTGAGTCTTTGACTGCTGAATCTCCTTGTTGATGTCTAGACCTAGGTCAGCTCCGTAGACCTCAACTGCCAATCGGGCACCCTCTTCAGGGTTAGCGATTGCGTCCTTCCAGCCACGAATGGTTGCCAGTAGGAATGCCTTTAGGGCTTCGCGGTTGTTGTCAATTGAGTCCTGGGTAACGATGAAAGCCTCAGCCACAAACGGCAGACCGTTCTCGGCGAATAGCAGGTTGGTGACCTCAAAGCCCAGGTTCTGGACAGTGATTGACTCGTTGGTGATGTAAGCCAAGAAGCCATCGACCTCACCGTTTACCAGAGGGGAAGGGTCGTACTCAACTGGAACCTTGGTTACCTGTGAGGCATCGATTCCGTTTGCCTTTAGAAGCGCGTCAAACAAGGTCTCGTTTCCACCGGCCTGGACACCAATGCGCTTGCCGATTAGGTCCTGAGCGGTCTGGATGTTTGCACCGTCCTTCAGGGACAAGATGGTGAATGGGCTCTTCTGGAAGGTTGCACCGATGATCTTTAGCGGAGCGCCCTCTTCCAGGATGATCGGGGTGACGGCGATTACGTCTGAAAGACCAACCAGTGCGTCACCGGCAAGCACGACTGCTGCGGTAGCAGTTGGGCCAGCGATGAAGTTCACCGAAGAGAATCCAGCCTCCTCGTAGTAACCGTTTGCGTCTGCAAGATACTCACCTGCGAACTCGGCATTCTTGATCCAGCTGAACTGGACAGACAGATCGCCATAGTTAGCGGCTTCGGTCTCGGTTTCGGTTGCTGCTGGAGCACAGCCAGCAATCGCGAGGGTTGCAGCAGCGGCAGCGGCTAGAAGCGCTGCGCGTCTTGAGAAACGGTTAAAAGGCATAGGTTTGCGTCTTTCGGTTTAGTTTTGTTTGCAGGACAGTTGAACACGCCATTGTTTCCAGCACATTAAAGCACTGTTTACCTAAATTGCCGGTTGCTGCTGCGTAATGCAGTGAATTCCTCCGCCACGGGCAAATAATTCTGTTGCATCCAGCAGCACAATCTCCCTGCCAGGGTAGGCCTCGCGCAGTAAAGCCTTGGCTTCCTTGTCATTCTCATCACCAAAGCTGCACAGCAACACGGCGTGGTTGAGCACGTAGTGATTTACGTAGCTGAAGTCCACATACCCTTCTGAGTCCCTCTGGATAGTGGGTGCAGGAATCGCCAAAAGCTCGAAGCCTGCCCGAATTAATTGCTCACGGACCTCTGCGCTCACCAGGTAGTCAGGGTGGTTTGGGTTGCGCTGGTCGTGGTAAATGATTCGGCCATCGGGTGCAAAGCAGGCCACGATGTCTACGTGACCCTGGGTCCCAAACTCCTCGTAGTCGCGAGTCAGGCCACGCTTGAACCAAATTGCCTCGTTGGTTCCAAGCTTGTCGTGGATCTCTGCCTCGACCTCAAGACGCGAAAGATTGGGGTTTCTTCCCTTACCCAGCTGAACGGTTTCGGTGAGCAACACTTTTCCTGTGCCAGAAACGTGTATGCCACCGCCTTCGTTCACTAGTTCCGATGGCACTAGCTTTGCTCCGGCGAGCTTGGCGACCTCCCTCGCCAACTCTTTGTCCTTGTCGAACTTCGCCCAACCCTGGGCTCCCCAACCGTTGAAGACCCAGTCCACCGCGGCAAGCTGGTTATCTTCAAACACGAAGGTCGGGCCAGAGTCTCTGATCCAGGCGTCGTCAATTGGAATCGGAATGATCTCGCAGGCCGAACTGAGGTACTTCTTGGCAACCTCTTCATCCCCGGGGTTTACCACCACCGAGACTTTCTCAAACTCCGATGCGGCGTTAGCTACCGAGGCCCAGGTTTTCCTAGCTGCATCATGCTCCGCTTCGGTCTCACCGATGGTGTAACCGCCGGTAGGGAAGGCTACCCAGGTGCGCTCGTGTCGGTTCCATTCCGGAGGCATCACTCTCATGGCTTGAGTCCTGGAATGCCGCCTTGAATTCCCTTGCCACCATCGCCCCGTGGATTCACTACAGCCTCGGTCAGTACTGAGTAAGTGTCTGGTCTTCTTGTGGCATAGAAGGGGAAGAGCTCTAGCCAATCGCGACGTTGGTCGAGGTCAAGCTCGACTACCAAAACCTCATCACCCTCGCGCCCTGCTCTTGCTAGCACTCGGCCATACGGGTCAACCACAAAGCTGGACCCATAGAAATCGATGAGACCTTCGTTACCCCAACGATTAGGGACCACAATGAACAAGCCGTTTGCGATCGCGTGCCCAACAATGGTTTGACGCCAAAGTGGCTCTGTGTCGAAGTCTGGGTGATCTGGCTCGGACCCGATCGCGGTCGGGTAGCACAGCACGTCTGCCCCGAGAAGGCCGTATGCCCTTGCAACCTCCGGGAACCATTCATCCCAGCAGGTTGGCATCCCAAGCTTTGCTTTGGCCGTGGGCCAGATCGGGTATGGGTCATTGTTTGGCCCGGGCTGGAAATACTTGTCCTCGAAGTACCCCTCAGTGACAGGGATGTGCAGCTTTGGTGTTCTTCCAACTAGCTTTCCGTCGGGCCCAATCAGGATTGCTGTGTTCAGACCGCGACCATCTTCAAACCCAGTGCTTTCAAAGAGTGAGGCGTGAATGTGGATGCCGAGTTCCTTCGCAAGACGCGAAACAAAGCTGTAGGTCTCACCCCCAAGAAGCGGCTCTGCCGAATCTGATGGCACACCCGTGGGGCAAACATCTGCTGGGTATCTGGAGAGTGTTAGTTCAGGCAGGAACACAATCTCTGCACCGGCTTCACTTGCCATTCGGATGGCGTTCTCAAGATTTGCGCGGTGTGCGAGCGGGTCAGGACGCCAGCTCACTTGAACCGCTGCGACCCAAAGGTTCGCCCTCTCCTTTTCCCGGGTTCTAGAGAGGGACTGAGGTGCTTCGACTTTTGTCAGCTTCATCTTTACTCCATCGAATCCAGAATTTGAACGAGGTCTGAG
>CAZQHT010000006.1:0-17888 GCA_964593635.1 uncultured Aquiluna sp. | reverse complement strand
ATGTTGGTCGCAACTGCATCGCGGTATAGGGCGACACCGTGGGTGGCCATTGAGAACCAAAGCGGTAAACCGCGAACTCTCCTGGTGAGATTGAATGCGTGATCTGATGGGTTGAAGTCGCCGGTCTCAGTGAGGGTGTCCAGGTAGTCTCCGTGCTGGGTGTGGGCAGCGCGGGCAATCTCAGGGTTTCGGTAGACCAGCGCACATGCATCAAAGGGTGCAAATAGCCACTTGTGTGGGTCGACTATGAAACTGTCGGCATGCTCGATACCTGCATAGAGATGCCTGTGGGCGGGGGAGAGGATTCCTGCCAGCCCGTATGCGCCATCGACATGGAACCAGAGCCCGAACTCTTGCGCGACAGCTGCAATCGAGTCCAGTCGGTCCACGATTCCAAAGTTTGTGGTGCCCGCGGTCCCCACGATTGCAAAAGGAGTGAGACCCTTTGATTTGGCATCCGAAATTGCTGCCCGGGTTCCTGCTTCAGTGAATCTCCCATCCACGCATGCGCCAGTGACTATCTCTATGTCCATGACCTTGGCTGCTGCCTGGAGTGAAGAATGAGATTCGGCACTGGCAATCACTGCCCAGCGTTGAGCGCTTAGTTTCTGCTTTGCACTTTCTCGAGCTGCCACTAAGGCCGAAAGATTTCCTAAGGTTCCACCCTGTACAAAGACTCCACCTGCAGTCCCTGGCAGTCCGCACTCCCTTGCCAAAAACTCGAGCACCTGGTTTTCGGCATAGACCGCACCCGCACCCTCTTTCCAGCTACCCCCGTAGATGGAACTTGCGGAGACCACCAGGTCAAAAAGGCTGGCAGCTTCGGTAGGGGCAGCGGGAATGAACGATAGGTAGTTGGGGTGATCGATAGAGATTGTGGCGGGTGCTAGAACCGCTGCGAATAACTCAAGAGCTGCATCGCCCCCGAGCCCCTGTTCGGTAATGGTTTGGCCTGCATCCGCTTGGAGTTCAGCCAGTGTCCGCGGGGTATCCAGCGGGGCTGGATCGAGATCCATGCGATTGGTTGCGTAGTCGATGACCTTGCCGCGAAGCTTGTTTAGCGCACCTGGGCGGTGCATTGCATCTGACAAGAGGTCTCCTTCGACGACCTAACTTTACCTAGGAGATTGGGCCCTTGTGGAAGTGGTCGAAGACTAGGTTGGTGCGGGTGTTCGCTACCGCTGGGTTATTGCTCAGCTGCGCCAGCACGAACTCTCTAACCTCGTCGGAGTTTCGAACCGCAACGTGGACGATGAAGTCTTCGGTGCCACCTAGGAAGAACACTTGAATCACCTGTGGGTGGGCCCTAATTTGGCTCATGAAGTCGCCGAGGGTTGCTCTTGCACCCGCGCGAAGCGTTACTGAGATCAGCGCTTGCAGTTCCAAGCCAAGGGCTGCAGGTTCAATGTCAGCATGAAAACCTTTGATGATTTTGCTGTCAACCAGGGCCCTAACTCGGTTTAGGCAGGTGGATGCCGCAATCCCAACGGCCTGAGCCAGGTCGGCATTTGACATGCGGCCGTTGCGGCCAAGCTCGGCAAGAATCTCTAGGTCAGTGTTGTCCAGCTCTGGATACTGAATATTCTTCGGCTGATTAGACAAAAGCCCCCTGACTACTGCAGTTTGTGCAGAATTTGATGAAGTTTGTGACGAATATACACTCAGCTCCTTAGTTCTTGAAGTATTTGCAACAATCAAGCAGGTTTATCAAAGGGGAAATCATGCTGGTTGGCGTACCGAAAGAAATCAAGAACAACGAAAACCGCGTTGCCATGACTCCAGCTGGGGTTCATGAGCTAGTTGTTCGCGGCCACCAGGTTCTGGTGGAGGCCAGCGCTGGAATCGGTTCAGGCTTTTCGGATCAGGACTATGTATCGGCAGGTGCGAGCCTTGCTGCTTCCGCAGGCGAGGTCTGGAAGAGTGCTGATCTGATCGTGAAGGTCAAAGAGCCAATCGCTGCCGAGTACCCACTGATGCGCAAGGGCCAGGTGCTATTCACCTATCTGCACCTCGCTGCCTCCAAAGACTGCACCAAAGCAATCGTTGATTCCGGCACCACTGCAATTGCGTATGAGACCGTGCAGCTTGCAAACCGGACTTTGCCACTTTTGCAGCCCATGAGCGAGGTCGCAGGGCGACTATCGGCCCAGATCGGTGCATACCAGCTCATGAAGACCAACGGTGGAGCCGGAATCCTTATGGGAGGTGTTCCGGGAACACCCAAGGCCAAGGTTGTCATCATTGGCGGTGGCGTGGCTGGCACCGAAGCGGCAGTGGTTGCTCATGGCATGGGTGCCGATGTGACCATCATCGATCTTTCACTTCCAAGGCTGCGCGAAATTGATGCGAGATTCCAGGGCCAGGTGAAGACCCGCGTCTCCACCACCTACGAAATCTCAACTGAGCTGAAGGATGCCGATCTGGTTATTGGGTCGGTACTGATTCCGGGGGAGCGTGCGCCAAAGCTTGTGACCGACGCAATGGTTTCCAAAATGAAGTCGGGTTCTGTTTTGGTCGACATCGCAATCGACCAGGGTGGCTGCTTCGAGCACTCCAGGCCAACCACTCACGATGAGCCGACCTACCAGGTCCACAACTCGACCTACTACTGCGTGGCAAACATGCCCGGAGCAGTTCCTGCAACATCAACAAGAGCGCTGACGAACGCAACGCTTCCATATGTGATTGCTTTGGCGTCGAAGGGCTGGAAGCAGGCGCTCAGGGATGATGCAGCATTGGCTATGGGGCTAAACGCTCATGAGGGTGTTGTCACAAACGCTGGAGTTTCTCAGGCGTTCCCTGATTACCCATTCAGCGAGCCAAAAGATTTGGTCTAGCGCTTCTTCTTTTTTCTACCGCGCACCAAAGTGATTGTCACCGCTATTGCGGTTATTCCAATCAGTACCCAGAGCGCGATCGTGCGCTCGGCAGCGATCGACTCGCAGCTTGTCCAGCCGGCTTGCTGCACATCGGGTGAGCAGGTTGTTGGGTCAAAAAAGCCAACCCACCAGGCAAGGATTCCGATGCCTGTGATGGTGGCAAGCATGGCCAGGGAGTTATTGCGCAATTAGCCCTGGGCGTCTTGCTTTGCAATCTCGGCGCGGACCTCAGCCATGTCAAGCGCCTCGACCTTGCCGATGATGTCCTCAAGCGCAGGGGCTGGAAGTGCACCAGCTTGGTTGAATAGCAGAATCCCATCGCGGAAAATCATCAGGGTCGGGATTGAAGAGATGCCAGCCATGCCGGCAAGTTCCTGCTCAGCCTCGGTGTCAACCTTGCCAAAGCGAATCTCTGGGTGAGCCTCAGATGCCTTTTCAAAGATTGGCCCGAACATGCGGCATGGACCGCACCATTCCGCCCAGAAGTCGACGATGGTTATGCCCTCGGAGGCAATCGTGCCCTCGAAGGTTTCCTTGGTTAGTTCAAAAGTGGCCATTCGCTACTCAACTCCTCTAATCTCAGATTGCTTCCGAGCAGTCTGCGCAATAAGTATGCCAACCACGACGATGATTCCGCCTAGCGCCTGGGTCAGTGTGATCAGCTCGTTGAGCCAAAGTAGTGCGAAGAAGAAGGCGAGCACAGTTTCGCTGGTGGCAATGATGCCCACGATTGTTGCGCTCAGGTGTCGCAGTGCAAGGTAGCTGAAGGCCATTGGCAAAAACGACCCAAAGATGCCCAGCCAGATTAGAGCAGCCCAGAGCGGAACCTCGTTGCCGGCGAGGTTACCCATGAGGTCTTGGCCTTCGGCGAACCTTGAGAAGTCAAAGCTTCCCCAGTCTGAGGCAAAAAAGAACAGCACGGTCGAAATGCTCATGCCGTAAAACATGGTCACGTTTGTTGGCAGGGTTTGCTGCACGCGCTGGCCGAGGATGAAGTAGGTGGTCAGAGAGGCTGCAGCAGCGAAGGCCCAGAAGACTCCTACTGGGTCGAGCGTGCTATCCCAAACCTGACCCACGATTGCAAGCCCACCGAGTACAAGAGCAGCTCCGAGCCAGATCTGTCGCTTGATTGATTCTTTGAAAAAGAGCATCAGGATGATGGGCACCCAGAGCACCGCCGTGTATTCGATAAGCAGAGCAATGCCAACCGGAAGCATCACTACCGCTAGCGAGTAGGTCCACTGCAGGCCACCAACACCCACTACACCTAGCAGCAAAAGCCTTGGAATCATGCTCTTCTCAAGCTTTAGCGCGCTGCGGTTTGCAATTAGCGCCCAGATCAGTGCGATCACGGCCGAGAACAGAGATCGGATAAACACGACCTGCTCTGCACTCATGCCGGATTGGATGATCACCTTCGTTGTGGAGGCGTTTAGACCAAACAACAAAGCAGCAGCCAAGGCCAGTATCACTCCAAGAGTGGGGATCTTTTGGGTCATTGTCTGCTTCTCCGAACTATTGGGGATTCCAACCAATTTGGAAGCGAACAGCCCGTTGAGGAGTTTAGTTTGAGCATGAATACTTTTGTCCTTGGCGGTGGCTGTTTCTGGTGCCTAGATTCTGCCTACACACAATTTGCCGGCATCACTGACGTAACCTGCGGTTACACCGGTGGTCACAAAATCAATCCAACCTACGAGCAGGTCTGCGGCGGAACCACTGGTCACGCCGAGGTAGTGAGCATCGAGTTTGATGAGTCGGTGATTACCTCTGAGCAGGTATTGGACATCTTCTTTACGTTGCATGATCCAACCCAGCTAAACCGCCAGGGCAACGACATTGGCACCCAATACCGCAGCGCCATGTTTTACACCGCTGGCCAAAAAGAGATTTTTGAGGAAGCCCTAGATCGAGCTCGAGAGATTTGGGGAGAAAAGATTGTCACTGAGATAACTGAGCTGCCAGAGTTTTTCGCCGCAGAGGAGTATCACCAAGACTTCTTTGCCAAGAACCCGAACCAGGGTTACTGCGTAGCCGTTGTAGCGCCGAAGGTAGCCAAGGTGCGCGCTAAGTTCAGCCACCTGCTGAAGTAAGCACACTCTCCTTAGTCGAAGTTATCCACAGCTTTTGGGGCTGGGGTGTTGTCAAAATTCTGAAATTGCCAAACTGGGCCAACCAACCCAGAAAGGCAGGACATGTCAGAACAGATTTCAGTCAGTGGATTGATTGCAACCGATCCGAGAACCCACACCACTAAGGAGGGTCTCTCAATCACATCCTTTCGCCTCGCGGCGAATTCAAGGCACTTTGACCGCGCCAAAAGTGAGTGGGTCAGCTCGGCCACCAACTGGTACACAGTGCTGACTTTCCGCCAGCTGGCTAGCAACTGCTCGGAGTCGCTAAGTAAGGGCGACCGAGTTCTAGTTAGCGGAAAGATCAAGATTCGCGACTGGGACAACGGCGAGCGAACCGGAACCAGCGTTGAGATTGACGCGGATTCGGTTGGGCTTGACCTGAGTTTTGGTATCGGAACCATCCAGCGCATAGTCATCAAGCCAGAACTTGAAGAGGACGAGGATGAGGTGGAATTGGAGCGTGAGCTGCAACCGGCTTAGCGCTCCAGCGCCGCGGTGGCCAAGACCCCCAAGCCCAGCCACCCGGCAACGCAAATCCCTCTTCGTCACCCCACCCCGAGATAACTCTCGGATAAGCTTTCAAAAGCACTGGCGAAGAGGGATTTTCGCGTCTTTATAAGGAACTTAATTGGCTGAATTTATCTATCAGATGATCAAAGCGCGCAGAGCGCACGGAGATAAGGTCATCCTCGACGATGTGACTTTGGCTTTCTACCCGGGTGCCAAGATCGGTGTGGTCGGACCCAACGGTGCCGGTAAGTCCACCGTCATGAAGATCATGGCTGGTCTCGATACCCCTTCCAACGGTGAAGCACGACTCGCACCGGGAGCGACTGTGGGTATCTTGCTTCAGGAACCACCACTGAACGAAGAGAAGACAGTTCTGGGAAACGTTGAGGAGGGTGTTGCCGAGCTAAAAGGCAAGCTAGACCGCTTCAATGAGATATCAGCAGAGCTTGCAAACCCCGATGCCGATTACGACACTTTGCTTGCAGAAATGGGAACGCTTCAGGAGCAGATCGACGCGGCCGACGGCTGGGACCTAGACAATCAGCTCGAGCAGGCGATGGATGCATTGCGTTGCCCACCACCTGAGACCCCAGTGACTCATCTTTCAGGTGGAGAGCGCAGAAGAGTTGCGCTGTGCAAGCTGTTGCTGCAGAAGCCAGACCTTCTGCTTCTCGATGAGCCGACCAACCACCTAGATGCCGAGAGCGTGCTGTGGCTTGAGCAGCACCTTGCCAAGTATCCAGGCGCAGTTTTGGCCGTTACTCACGATAGATACTTCCTGGACAACGTTGCTGAGTGGATTCTTGAGCTCGATCGCGGCCGCGCCTACCCATACGAGGGCAACTACTCCACCTACCTTGAGAAGAAGGCCGAGCGCCTGGATGTTCAGGGTAAGAAGGACGCGAAGCTAGCCAAGCGATTGAAGGACGAGCTGGAGTGGGTTCGTTCCTCGCCAAAGGCCAAGCAGACCAAGTCAAAGGCTCGTCTTGCTCGTTATGAGGAGATGGCTTCTGAGGCGGATAAGACCAGAAAGCTGGACTTCGAAGAGATTCAGATTCCTCCTGGCCCGAGGCTTGGAAACATTGTGATCGAGGCTAAGAACATCGCTAAGGGCTTCGACGGCCGCCCGCTGTTTAGCAACCTCAGCTTTTCACTTCCTAGAAATGGAATCGTTGGCATCATCGGTCCCAACGGTGTTGGTAAGTCGACCCTGTTCAAGTGCATCACTGGCCTGCATGAGCTTGACTCTGGTGAATTGAAGATCGGTGAAACCGTTTCGATTAGCTACGTCGACCAGTCCAGGGCCGGAATCGACCCAGAGAAGACTCTCTGGGAAGTTGTATCCGGAGGCTTGGACTTCATGCAGGTGGGTCAGGTGGAGATGCCATCTCGGGCCTATGTGGCTGCGTTTGGATTCAAGGGTGCCGACCAGCAAAAGAAGGCCGGTGTGCTCTCCGGTGGTGAGCGCAACCGCTTGAACCTGGCCCTGACTCTCAAGCAGGGTGGGAACCTACTCTTGCTCGATGAGCCCACTAACGATCTAGATGTTGAGACTCTGTCATCGCTCGAGAATGCGTTGCTTGAGTTTCCGGGTTGTGCTGTGGTGATTACCCACGATCGATGGTTCCTCGACAGGGTTGCGACTCACATCCTGGCCTATGAGGGTACGGACGAGAATCCGGATCAGTGGTATTGGTACGAGGGCAACTTCGACTCCTACGAAGAGAACAAGATCGAACGCCTCGGTCCTGAGGCTGCAAAGCCTCACCGTTCTGCTTACAGACGCCTAACCCGCGACTAGGAAACTTCGGGAATGCGAACCATTCCCTCTTGAGCAACTGAAGCCACTAGATTTCCGGCCTGGTCAAAGATTTTTCCAAACGAGAGTCCTCTACCGCCTTGTGCGGAAGGGGACTCTTGCACATAAAGGTGCCACTGATCGATTTTGGCGGGGCGGTGGAACCACATCGCGTGGTCCAGGCTCGCGGAGTTCAGGCCAGGGTGAGCCCAGCTCAGGCCGTGCTTGCGAAGGATTGACTCCAAGATTGAGTAGTCAGAAGCGTAGGCGAGTGCGGCTGTGTGCAGTTGAATGCCCTCTGGGAGCGCAGAAATTGCCTTGAACCAAACCATCTGGCTGGATTCCTGGGGTCTTGCGGGGCGAAGATAAACGGGTTGAGTTACGTGCCTGAGATCGAATGGCCTAGCGCTTGACCAATACTGAGCAGTTGGGTGGTCAATGCTGCCGAGGAGTTCAGCGGCTGATGGCAAGGTTTCTGGTTCCGGCACATTTTCGGGCATGACTTCGGAGTGCTCGAGTCCCGGAGACTCCTCTTGGAATGAGGCGATCATAGAAAAGATTGGCTTGTCGTCCTGCAGCGCATGAACCCGGCGAGCGCTAAAGCTCTTGCCGTCTCTGAGTATCTCGACTGAAAAACGAATGTCCTTTTCGATGTCGCCAGCACGCAAGAAGTAAGAGTGCAAAGAGTGGACATGACGGGACTCATCTGTTGTTTTCATCGCGGCAGTCAGCGCCTGGGCCAAGACCTGACCGCCAAACACGCGACCGTGAGGCATCCACTGTGTTCTTCCCAAAAACTCATTCTCAGCAAGCTGCTCAAGATCCAAAACGGAAACTAGATCAGCTACTGGATCAGTTGGGATTTCGGGATGTGTCATTAGGCCTCGATTCTTTGGCTAGTTTAGACACCGACCATGAATTTGAAATTTCGAGACTTCCAAGACCTTCACGACCTAAGTGGTTTTTTGACCAGGGCCAAACGCTTGGACGAAGCCGGCCTGGTGAAGCTCAAGGCCACCGGAACCATCCTTGGTGTTTATGTCTCTCCGATTTTCTCCGGCAATCTTTTGGACTCTGGTCCAACAATCATCGGACTAAGGACACTCGAGTTGGCAGAGCCATCAGAGGTTGATTCATCATTTGAAATCTCGGCAATCATGGAGCGCATCGCTGGAGCTGGAGAAGATCTCGAACTCAAGCTGCCGCCTGTGGCATCAAGAGCTGCATGGACTGGCGTAACGCCTCCAAGAACTGGTTGGCAGCCTGAAGAATCTGTTTCTCAGGAGCAGTTGACTCAGTGGGCCAAAATCGGCATCGCAGAGGTTGGAAGCAGCCTTCCTGACAGCATCGGCAGCGCCATCGCTCAGAAGGTGCGTTCTCAAATCTGGGGAAAACTTGTTGGAGAGAGTTTCCAGTTTCCAGCAGGCTGCGCCTTTGCGATGGTGGGCCTTGGCTTTATGTCGCCGGGGGAGAGCGTTTCGGTCTTTAGCACCAAGGGCTGGGTTCGCCTCAGTTCCAAGCACGGTCACGTGCTAGCACGCATCTAGCTAATCTTCAAAGGTATTCAGCATGGCGTGTGCGGCGCGCTCGAGGTAATCCCAAAGCATGGCGTGGTCTAGCTCGTTTAGCTCAAGAGAATCAACTGCCACGCGCATGTGAGAGAGCCAAGCATCCCTGGCTTTCGGCCCGATTTTGAATTCGTAGTGCCGCATTCTCAGTCGAGGATGCCCGCGCTCCTGCTGGTAGGTGTCAGGACCGCCCCAATACTGTTCCAAAAACATCCTTAGCCTGCGTTCGGCGGGACCAAGGTCCTCCTCCGGATACATCGGCTTCAAAAGCGGGTCTTTGGCCACACCTTCGTAGAAGACTCGGGTCAGCTGATCAAATCCGGCTGAGCCGATTCGGTCAAACAGATCTTGCATGTGAGGCATTACCTACGTTCAGGATCTCGCCGTTGCGGATAAACCAAAGCATGCCTTCAGGGTCGCGAACCTCGGTAACTCTCAGCCGCACTCGCTCAACCACCCCGGTCACACCGCTGAGTGAAACCTGGTCTCCAACTCCGTACTGATCCTCGAACACAATGAAGATTCCGGAGATTACGTCTTTGACAAGGGTCTGCGCTCCGAAGCCCAGAGCCGCTCCGACAATGGTGCTCACGGCAATCAGTGCCCCGATGTTGACGCCTAGCTCGCTGATAATCATCACCAATGCTGTGAGGGTGATCGTCCAGGTTGCCAGGTTGTCCAACACACTGCCGATGGTCTTGCCTCGCTGCGAGATTCTCTCTTGAGTCAGTCCAGAGAGCTTGGCCCCTTTACCGCCTGCGAGTATCGCTCTGACGGAGCGACGGATCGAGAATCCGATCACAACTCTCGCCACTAGAGCGAGCAGCAGGATCAGGCCAATCTTTACAAGCGTGGCCCAGGGTCCTAGCGACTCAAGCCACTCCATTAGCTATCGACCTGTTGCGCCTTTAGTCCGCGCTCCAGGCCGGCAAGTCCCTCGACCAAGATTCTGCGCAAGGCCGGCTTTGCAACAAAGGCCGGGGTATCAATCAGAGCCTTGGTCTTGTCGGCAAGTGCCTGGTTGGCCAGCTGGATTGGGTAGAGGTTGTTGAGCAGGTATGCAGCGATGTGATAGCTACGCTCATCCCAAAGCCGTTCGGCGTTTGACAGGTACTTGTCCATGTATGGCTCAAGCAGCTGGGTGTCATTTACCCGACCAAAGGCTAGCGATGCAGCATTCACCAAAGTGTTTGAGTATTCCTCAGTCTCGGTGAGCAGTCTCCATGCCTCTGCCTTACCTTCGGCGGTAGGAATTGCGGCCCTGGCTGCAGCTGCAAACTTCTGGCCGTTGGCGGTGTTGTCTCGCTTCAGCTCTTCAGCAATGTTGCTCTCGGTGAATCGACCACCGATAACAAGGCCAACTAGCAACTCCCAGCGAACATCCTGGTCAATCTCCAGACCCTTCAGGGCCTTGCTGCCATTCAGTAGTGACTCCATCCAGTCCAGCTGAGCAGAGGTTCTCGCAAACTGAGGAACATACTTAGTGAACTGCAGCTGAGAGTCTGAACCAGGCGCAGCCTGCTCGGCTAGTTCAATCAGGCCGGATGCCACCTTGGTAAGGGTTGCTTCCCGCTTTTCTGGCGCCACGTACAAGGTTGCGGTCGTAACCAGCTGTCTTAGCAGAGTAAGCATTGTGGTGGACTCGGTCTCTGGTGCAATGTGTCCAAGAACCAGGTCAATGAACTCTGATGCAGGTGCTTCGCCGTCTCTAGTTGCATCCCATGCTGCTGTCCAAACCAAGGTTCTGGCCAGCGAGTCGGTGATGCCCGAGAGGTTCTCAAGTGCTACCTTGCGGGAGCGCTCGTCCATGCGAATTTTTGCGTAGGCGAGATCCTTGTCGTTCAGTAGCAACAGGTCCGGCTGCTTTTTTCCAACTAGCTCAGCTATTTCGGTTCGCTCTCCAGCAATGTCGAGCTCAAAGTACTCGGTTCGCTCCAGCTTGCCGCCAACCAGGTTGAACATTCCAATGCCCATGCGGTGTGGTCTGATGGTTGGGTGTTCGGCAATGGCGCTCTGCAGAACAGCGAAGGAGCTGTAGTTGCCGGACCCGTCGAGTTCGAAGACCGGCTTTAGGGTGTTCACACCTGCTGTCTCCAGCCAAAGCTTTGACCAGCTTGAAAGCTCTCTTCCAGACTCGCGCTCCAGCTCAACCAACAGGTCGTTTAGTTCGGTGTTACCCCACTGGTGCTTCTTGAAGTAGCTGGCGACTCCCCGCATGAACGGCTCTTGGCCAACCCAAGCAACCAACTGCTTGAGAACAGATGCTCCCTTGGCGTAGGTGATGCCATCGAAGTTGACCTGAACATCTTCAAGGTCGTTGATGGTCGCAACAATCGGGTGGGTGGATGGAAGTTGGTCCTGGCGGTATGCCCAGTTCTTCTCAAGTGAGGCAAAGGTGGTCCATGCCTGGGTCCACTCAGTTGCTTCGGCGGTTGCCAGGGTGGAGGCGTATTCGGCGAATGACTCGTTTAGCCACAGGTCGTTCCACCAGCGCATCGTTACAAGGTCGCCGAACCACATGTGAGCAAGTTCGTGAAGGATCGTGACAACCCTGCGCTCACGAGTTGCATCGGTAACGGCGGAGCGGAATACATAGGTCTCGGTGAAGGTGACCGCACCTGCATTCTCCATCGCTCCGGCGTTGAAGTCAGGAACCCAAAGCTGGTCATACTTCTCAAACGGGTATGGGTAATCAAATAGTGACTCGAAGTACTCAAAGCCCTGCTTGGTCTTTTCGAAGATGTAGTCGGAGTCCATGAACTCAGCTAGTGACTTGCGGCAGAAAACCCCCAGCGGGACAGTCTTTCCATTCAATGAAGTCAGCTCATCGCGCCAGACCTCATATGGACCGGCAATCAAAGCGGTGATGTAGCTGGAGATTCTCGGGGTAGGAGCAAAGTCCCATCGGCTCTCAGAGGATGTGATCTCTTTTGGAGTTGGGCTTTGCTGGTTGGATACGACCTGCCAGTAGCTCGGTGCAATGACGCTGAACTGGAAGGTGGCCTTCAGATCCGGCTGCTCAAAGACGGGGAACATCCTGCGGCTGTCCGGAACCTCAAACTGGGTGTAGAGGTAAACCTCTTGGTCCACGGGGTCGACAAAGCGGTGTAGGCCTTCTCCGGAGTTCGAATACTTGCCGAGTGCATGGATCTCAAGCAGGTTCTCACCCTCCAGATTGGGCAGTGAGATGCGCACATTGTCCGAGTGAGTTGCTGGGTCGAGCTCGACGCCATTTAGAACAATGCGCTGAACTGAATCCGTCTGAGCATCGATGAAGCTGCTGTAGCCCGGCTTGTTACAGCTAAATCTGACCACCGTCTTGGACTTAAAAGTCTCCGCAGAGGTTGTTAGGTCAAGCTCAACCTGATAGCTGTCAACGCTGAGGTGGGCAGCTCTTTCGCTGGCCTCTAGGCGGGTTAGGTTCTCTCCGGGCATCGTGCACTCCAATTACGTCTTTGTGTCTAAAAGCCTAGGACGAATTCATTAGTTGTGTTTGCGTTAGATAATTGCGACATGTCCGAGACCCTCTTTGCCGCAGGAGCATCCCAGCAGACCGCTGGGTTGCTGGCCGAGGTTGGTGGAGCTCTACTGCTGTTGGGGATAGTCGCATTCATTGCTAACCGCCTGAAGTTCTCGGTTGTCCCGCTCTACTTGCTGATTGGCCTTGCCATTGGTGAGGGTGGAGTGGTTCCGCTCTCAGTGAGTGAAGAGTTTCTGAATACCGGAGCACAGATTGGCGCAATCATGCTGCTACTGCTGCTTGGTCTGGAATACAGCGCTTACGACCTCGCAAAGGCCTTCAAGGAGCGCAAGAGCGCTGGAATCATCGACTTTTTCGCTAACGCCACCCCTGGGTTCTTGCTCGGTTTGTTTTTGGGTTGGGGCATCGGGGGAGCGCTTGCGCTCGGCGGCATTACCTATGTTTCATCCTCTGGTATTGCCGCTCAGCTAATCAAGGAGATGGGTTGGCGACGCTCCGAGGTTAGTAAGCGCGCAATCGGCGTTCTTGTCTTTGAGGATCTTGCCCTCGCTCCGTATCTTCCGCTGCTAACCGCTGTTGTGTTGGGGGCTTCCGCTTGGACCGGAGTCATTTCAGTTGCGGTGGCACTGGCCATCACCGGACTGGTGATCCTGATTTCTTTCCGAGGCACTGCTCGCTGGTCAAAGATTCTGGACCCAAATGAGCCCGGTGGGTTGCTGCTCACTGTTTTTGGTGCTGCGCTGTTGGCAGCTGGACTGGCAGACATGATTGGTTTCTCGGGTGTGGTTGCAGCCTTCCTAATCGGACTGCTACTCACCGGAGAGGTTGCTGAAACGGCGAGAGCAAGACTGAGCCCAATTCGAGACATCTTTGCCGCGATCTTCTTCCTGTTCTTTGGTATCACCACCAATCCGGCCGACATCCCTGCGGTCTTGCCGCTCGCAGTCTTGATTACCGTGCTGGGTGTTGCGGGCAAGTATCTGGTTGGCTGGTGGGTCACTCGGGATCTAAACGACCCCATGGCTGCCTGGCGCACCACCGGCTTCCTTATCGCCCGAGGCGAGTTCTCGATGGTTATTGCTGCACTGGCGGCACCGATAGTTTTGGGTGTTGAGCTTCAGGCACTAACGCTTACCTACGTCATTCTCACGGCCTTCATTGCTTCAATAGTGCTGCGGATCTCTAGGAGTCGACTTGCGTAGAAACAGATTTATGTTCGCCAGCCTGCTGATTGGAGCTGTGCTGGTTGCCGGTCAGTTCCTGCTGGTGCAGACCTTGTTGTCAAATGGTTCGCTTCCTGACCCGTTGGCCATCCACTGGGGTTTCGACGGAAAGCCTGATGGTTTTAGCGATGCAAATGCCTACTCGCTGAGCACAACTTTTGCCTATGTGGGCCTCTTGGGCTTGTTGGCCTACTTTGGATTTGGAATCAAGCGGAGACTGCTTCAGCCTCTGCTTTTTGGCATCACGGGCTTTGCCATGCTCTTCACCTTCGCGCTGATTAGCGTCACAACTCTGATGCAGGTCGGGATTACAGCCGAGGAGGCGGTAATTCAACCGTGGATCCTGATTTCACTGCTGGCCATTCCTTTAGGAATGATCTCCCTAGTCCTGGGAGCCCCCAAGGTGGTCCTCGGCGATGACCTCAGGGTTTCGGTGAGGGGGCTTACCTTGCTTCGGTTGAGCTTCGGCGAGTTGTTATCTGTTGAGCTAACCGAACTAAGAGCCCGGGACTATGGCGGCCTAGGAATTCGTTATGCGCGAAAGACGTTGGCTTTTGTGTCAACCCCAGGATCAGGTGTATTGATCACCACGAGTTTCGGCGAGTCCGTGGCTGTGCGGAGCAAGAACGCTGAGGTCCTGTTGGCCGCAATTGCCGCAAAGATTGGAAAGTAAATGCGCATTCACATAGCAACCGACCACGCTGGCATGGAGCTAAGCGCATTCTTGGTTTCAGAACTCTCTGGATTGGGTCATGAGCTTGTGGACCACGGACCCAAGGTCTACGACGCACTTGATGATTACCCCGGTTTCTGCATAGCTGCTGCAAAAGCGGTGGTTCAGGATCAAGGTTCAGGCACTCCGGCTTTGGGAATTGTGCTTGGTGGTAGCGGTAACGGTGAGCAAATTGCTGCAAACAAGGTGGCAGGGGTTCGGGCTGCGTTGATTTGGAACGCAGAGACAGCAGCGCTGGCTCGCGACCACAACGATGCAAATGTTTGCGCTCTCGGAGCTAGGCAGCACAGCGAGGCAGAGGTGCTTGAGCTGGTGAAAATCTTTATCTCTAGACCGTTCTCTGGAGACCAGCGCCATGTTCGGAGAATCGGAAAGATTGCGGTCTATGAGCAAACCGGTGAGGTGCTCTACTAAATGCCCGAGGGGCACACCGTTCATCGAACCGCCGGGCAGTTCAAGAAGCATTTTGTCGGCAAGCAAATCCAGATCAGTTCTCCGCAGGGGCGATTCACTGACTCGACCTTCATCACCGGCTCGAAGCTTCTGAAGGCCGAAGCCTGGGGTAAGCAGCTATTTCTAACCTTCGAACCGGCGGTATTGAGAATCCACCTGGGC
This sequence comes from uncultured Aquiluna sp., assembly GCA_964593635.1. Lineage (GTDB taxonomy): Bacteria > Actinomycetota > Actinomycetes > Actinomycetales > Microbacteriaceae > Aquiluna. The sequence goes on along the minus strand of CAZQHT010000006.1, from coordinate 2,946 downwards.
ATCTACGGCAAGTGGGGGTGGAGTTCGTTCGAGGATCAGCCAAAAGAGCCTCGCGGGCAGGTTAGGGCGCGCTTCCAAAGTCAGACCCAAGTTGCAGACCTGAGAGGCCCGACCGCCTGTGAACTTTTGGATGCTGAGGCAGTCCAGCAGGTGATGGCAAAACTTGGCCCAGATCCGCTGCGACCAGACCCGAAGGGCTTGGAGAAGGTTCGTTTCATCGAACGCGTGGCCCGTTCGAAGGTGAGTATCGGGCAGCTGCTGATGGATCAGAGCGTGCTTGCTGGGGTAGGAAATGTGTATCGAGCAGAACTACTCTTCCGGGCAAAGATCAGCCCTCACACCCCTGGTGCTTCAATCCCATCGGAGCTAATTTCCATAATTTGGGATGATGCGGTGGCGCTGATGGAAATCGGTGTCAAGCGAGGCATCATGCTGACCCGGGACGGATTCCTCAAGGGGCAGGTCAATAAGGGAGATCGTTACTACGCCTATAAGCGTGAGGGTTTGCCGTGCCGAGAATGTGGCAAGGACATTTCGATTGAGTTGATGGCTACCCGGAAGCTTTATTGGTGCTCTAGCTGCCAGCTCTAACCCCAGTAGTTCGGGGGGATTGGAGCGAGTGACGGGAATCGAACCCGCGTAATCAGTTTGGAAGACTGAGGCTCTACCATTGAGCTACACTCGCGACGTCGTATGGACGAGACACCATTCTATGGGGTAGAGTGATGGGAGTTTCGTCCTTAGGGTCGAAAAACCTCCGGGATGTAGCGCAATTTGGTAGCGCGCCTGTTTTGGGAACAGGGGGTTGCAGGTTCAAATCCTGTCATCCCGACCAGTAGCACGAGTCAAACCCTCTACCCAACGGAGAAACGTTGAAGACTAACGTCGAGAAGCTGAACCCCACCCGCGTCAAGTTGACCATCACGGTTGAACAGGCTGACTTCAAGCCAGCGCTAGATGCTGCCTACAAGACTGTCTCCCAGCAGGTGAACATCCCTGGCTTCCGCAAGGGCAAGGTTCCCTCCAGCGTGCTAGACCAGCGTGTCGGCAAGGACATGATCCTTGCTCAGGCCATCAACGATGGAATGGACGATTTCTACCGTCAGGCATTGGCCGTAGAGAAGCTAATTCCACTTGGCACCCCACAGGCAGATGTGAAGCAGGCACCTACTGCTGCAGAGCCAAACCTAGATCTCATCATTGAGCTTGAGGTCGAGGTTCGACCTGAGTTCAAGCTTCCCGAGTACAAGGGTCTAAAGGTCAAGGTTGATGCGCTGAAGGTTGCAAAGCTTGACATCGAGACCGAGCTGGATGCCCTAAGAGGTCGTTTTGGCACCCTAAAGACCGTTGATCGCCCTGCCGCCAAGGGAGACTTCACCTCAATCGACCTAACCGCTCAGATTGACGGCAAGAACATTGACACCGCGAGTGACATTTCCTACGAGATTGGCTCAGGACAGCTGCTCGATGGAATTGATGAGGCTCTAGAGACTCTCACCGCCGGCGAGACCACCACTTTCCGCTCCAAGCTTGCTGGTGGCGATCTAGCCGGCCAGGAGGCCGAGGTTACGGTCACCCTGAACGCAGTCAAGGAGCGCGAGCTTCCAAAGGCCGACGATGAGTTTGCCCAGCTGGCAAGCGAATTTGACACCATCGAGGAGCTGAAGAAGAACATCGAGGCTCAGCTTGAGGTAACTCTGGCTCGCAAGCAGATCCTTCAGGCCCGCGACCTAATCATCGACCAGTTGGTCGAAAAGGCAAAGATTCCAGTTAGTGCAGAGGCGGTCAACCGTGAGGTTGAGAGCCACCTTGAGGGTGAGGGTCGTCAGGCTGACGATGTGCACCGCAAGGAGGTCACTGAGGAGACCGAGAAGAACTTCCGCACTCAGGTGCTGCTTGATGCAGTTTCCGAGGCGGAGGAGATCAAGGTTGAGGACCAGGAGCTCATCGAATACCTGGCGTTCACTTCTCGCAACTACGGCATGGAGCCAAACGAGTTCATCAAGCAGGTTGCTAGTGCAGGACAGGTCCCAGCTTTCGTTGGTGAGCTGACCCGCCGCAAGGCTGTTGACGCTCTTGTAGCTGCTGCTGAGATTGTTGACAGCAAGGGCAACAAGATTTCGGCTGAAGCAAACAACTAACGCCATGGGCGAACACGCCCGCTTCTTTGCGTTTTGATGGCTATCTTTTATTCGAAAGCAAGGAGTTTGTCGATGGCAATGCCCCCAGTAGAGCGCACCGGAGTCTTTGAGCGTTTGCTCCAGGACCGAATCGTATGGCTCGGCAGTGAAGTTCGCGATGAGAACGCAAATGAGATTTGCGCCAAGATTTTGCTCTTGGCCGCAGAGGACGCCGAGAAGGACATCTTCCTGTACATCAACTCTCCGGGTGGCTCGGTCACCGCAGGTATGGCGATCTACGACACCATGCAGTATGTCCCTAACGACATTGTCACTGTTGGCATCGGTATGGCTGCCTCAATGGGTCAGTTCTTGCTCTCATCTGGAGCCAAGGGCAAGCGCTACGCCACACCAAACACCCGTGTCTTGCTGCACCAGCCACTTGGTGGCTTCGGCGGAACAGCCTCTGACATTCAGACTCAGGCTGAGCTAATCATGTCTATGAAGCGTCAGCTCGCTTCAATCACAGCCGCTCAAACCGGCAAGACGGTCGAGCAGGTAATGGCAGACGGTGACCGCGATCGCTGGTTCACTGCTCAAGAAGCGCTCGAGTACGGCTTCATAGACCAGATTCAAGAGTTTGCTAATCGCTCAACAGGTGTAGGAAAGGCCTAAAGATGAGTTTCATTGAGACTTCAACCGGTCGCGTGGCTATGCCACAGAACCGCTACATCCTTCCTGAGTTCGAGGAGCGCACCGCCTACGGCTTCAAGCGTCACAACCCTTACACCAAGCTGTTCGAGGACCGCATTGTGTTCTTGGGCGT
>CAZQHT010000005.1:27780-31429 GCA_964593635.1 uncultured Aquiluna sp. | reverse complement strand
TGTTTGGCCCCTGGCCGTCTCCGACTTACTTCCCCTAAGCCGGAACCTGTGAAAAACCAAGCTCACAGACGGACAGGGACCCAGCCCCAGGGATAGCCAGGGAGCTAAATGACCGAAGTCACCGACCTACATGTCCCAGTAATGCTGGAGCGTTGCCTGGAACTACTGCGTCCAGCAATCGAGGGCAAGCCCGCCACAGTTATTGATGCAACCCTTGGCCTCGGTGGACACACCGAGGCTTTGCTTCGCGAGCACCCCGAATTGCACGTGATCGGAATCGATCGCGATCCAGTGGCACTTGAGCTTGCATCGGACCGACTCTCTGTCTATGCAGATCGCTTCACCCCAGTGCTTGCAACCTACGACCAGATTGCAGAAATTCTTGGCGACCGCAAGGTCGACGGCATCCTTATGGACCTTGGAGTCAGCTCAATGCAGCTTGACCAGGCTGATCGCGGGTTCAGCTATGCGAAGGACGCTTTCCTGGACATGCGCATGGACCAGAGCACCGGCAAGACAGCTGCAGATCTGCTCGCAGAACTTGATGTTTCTGATCTGGCGAGAATGTTCCGCAGCTACGGCGAAGAGCGCTTCTCGCTCCCAATCGCTAAGCGAATTGTTCAAAGACGCGCTTCTTTTGCAATTACTAACTCGTCGCAGCTCAATCAGATTGTTTCTGAGGTTGTTCCAATTGCTCCTGGAAAGCAGTCTGGGCACCCCGCAAAGCGCATCTATCAAGCACTTCGCATTGCGGTGAATGACGAGCTTGGTGTTCTAGAGAGCGCAATGCCGCAGGCAATTGACGCATTGGTCGTCGGGGGCCGCTTGGTGGTCATGTCCTATCACTCTCTAGAAGACGGCATCGTCAAGGACTCCATGCAAGAGGCAGCCTCCAGCAAGACCCCGGTTGACATGCCGGTGGAGCTTCCAGGAACTGCAGCAACCTTCAAGATTTTGACCCGCGGCGTGGAGCGAGCCTCTGAGCGCGAGTTAGAGCAAAACCCAAGAGCAGCTTCCGCGAGGTTGCGAGCTGGAGAGAAACTAAAGGGGAACTAAATGGCCGTATTTCTAGTGTCGCCAAAAGAGGCCAACCGCCTCAAGCCAAAGCTGACCTCTGGTCTGATTCTGGTTATCGGCATCCTGACCGTTTACCTCGCACAGCTAGCTCTTAATATGGTGCTTACTCAGGACGCCTATTACCTCTCCCAGCTCAAGGGAGAAAAGCGTGACCTAGCAACTCAGGTTCAGATCATCCAGGAGGAGGTTGACTCGCTTGGATCGCCTCAGAACCTTGCCGATGCTGCAAACCGCCTCGGAATGGTTGCCAATCCAGCCTCAGTTCTGCTGGATGTGAAGAAGGACAAGGTTTACGGCAAGCCAAAGCCAGCCGACCCAAGTGATGCCCGCTTGGCCAGCGCCAACTTGGTTGCCAATGCAGCTCTCGGATCTATCTCAGACATAACGCTGGCAACTGTCGCAGCCGCAGAAACAGCTGGTGTCGATGCCGAGAAAACTACCGCCGAAGACATATCTTTGACAGTGATTCCAGCTTCTCCAACCCGATAGGCAACAAATGGGCTCCCACGCAAAAGCCAACCGCAGATTCGGAGCCTTCCTGGCTCTGATGTTTCTGCTAGTTGGCCTGCTTGGGCTCCGACTGGTTGATTTCCAAGTTGTTCAGGCGGCCGAAATTAGGGCCGAATCCATGGAGAGGCGCGCTGTAACCAGCACATTGACCGCGCTGCGTGGAGAGATTCGCGACTCCTCGGGCCAGGTGCTATCTAGAACCGTCTTCCGTTACGACGTAAATGTCGCACCCAAGAATGTCGGCCCGGTTTCCACCTATGTGGATGGAGTTCGCACCGAACGCACCGTGGACGAAATCGTGCTCAACCTTGCCCCACTAGTTGGGCTTCAGGTTGCCGAGCTTATGCCGCTGCTGCAGGGAGATTCGGCGTATGCAAATCTTGCAAAGCGCGTGGATGCCGAAACCTATCAGGCAATTAGAGACTTGAAAGTCCCTTGGATTTACTTTGACCGCTTCTCCGACCGGCTGTATCCAAACGGTGCGGTTGCTGGAAACGTGATTGGCTTTGTGTCGGCTGATGGCGAGCCACTTGCTGGCCTCGAGCGCCAATACAACACCTGCCTAGCTGGTGTAGATGGCCAAGAGCAGTATGAGCGCAGCGCCGAGGGTGTTCGCATCCCAGCCTCCAGCGTCATTACCCAGCCAGTACAAAACGGTGGATCGCTAAACCTAACCATCGATGCCAACCTCCAGTTTTTTGCTCAACAGGTTTTAGCCGACACGGTGAATGATCTTTCGGCGGAGTGGGCAAGTGCGATTGTCATGGATGCCAAGACGGGCAAGATTCTGGCTGCTGCTGAAGCGCCAACAGTTGACCCAAACAATGCCTCCGGCTCTAAAGCCAAGGACCGTGGATCAAGAATCTTCCAGTTTGCATTCGAGCCAGGGTCGATTATGAAGTCGCTCACCACCGCGATGGTTTTGGACACCGGGGTTGCGAACGAAAACGACACCAGAAAAGCGCCAGATTCGATGAAGCTGGACTTTGCCGGCGGTCGAGTCAAGGACAGCTTTGGTCACGAGACATTCAACTTGACCCTGGGTGGCGTGCTGCGTTACAGCTCCAACACGGGAACGGTGAACTTCGGTAAAGATGTGCCGGCAAAGACTCGACACAACTACCTGCAAAAGTTTGGGTTTGGCAAAACTACCGCGCTCAGATTCCAGGGTGAATCCAGTGGAATCTTGCACCCGGTCGAGGACTGGGATCGACAGACTTACTACAACACGATGTTCGGGCAGGGCATCTCAGTCACTGGTATTCAAATGGCATCTGCCTACCAAGCACTCGCTAACGGGGGAGTCCGTCTAGATCCAGTTCTGGTTGAAAGCTGCGAGCGGGAAGACGGCTCTCTGACCGACCTGCCACAGCAAAAGGGTGTTCGAGTTCTGCAGGAGTCGGTGGCCAAAAATAACCTTGAGCTAATGGAAAAAGTGGTTGAGTTTGGTGGAGTCGGAAAGACTGCAGCAATTGATGGCTACCGGGTTGGCGGAAAGACTGGAACAGCCCAGGTCCAAGACGGTGACGGCTACGGCTCCCGCTTTGCAATCTCCTTCTACGGGGTAGCTCCAATTGAGAATCCAAAGTTTGTGGTCGGGGTGACCATCTATCGACCAGTGGGCGAGACCAACTCTGCCAAAACCACCCCCGTCTTCAAGGCGATCATGCAGCAGGCCCTGAAGCACTATCGAATTCCCCCCTCTACTACCAAGTCCCGCGACATCCCCTCGGGCTCAAATGGTCAAGTTGAGTCTCGCGACTAGTGCGCTAGCCGAGATTTTGGGGCTTGAGCACTCAGGAAAAGCTGTTCAGGTCACCGGTGTTTCGATTAGCGCGGCTGAGGTTGAGCCAGGCGATTTGTTTGTTGCCATCAAGGGCTCCAAGCACCACGGCCTGGATTTCCTAGACGAAGCTTTGGCAAATGGAGCGGTAGCGGTCCTGAGTGACAGACCCAACTCCAAGCTGCCCTACTTGATTTCACCGGATCCAAAAGCGCTATTGGGTGAGGTCTGCAACTTAGTTCTCGGCGAATCTCCACTGACGCTGTATGCGGTGACTGG
>CAZQHT010000005.1:0-27680 GCA_964593635.1 uncultured Aquiluna sp. | reverse complement strand
ATGGATGACTTTGGCTCAATGGAAAGCTACTTCGAAGCCAAGTCCAAACTCTTTGACCCTTCTGGAGTCCAGAGCGCTGTGATTTTTGTCTCGGATGACTGGTCAAAAGAGCTTGCCGCGAGCCTGCAGGTTCCAGCCTTACTTATTGGACCGGGCCAAGAGGTTGATTACCGCTACGAAGCCGGACTGCTGAGCCTTTCGGGCAAGCTGAATCTGTCGATTGCGTTTGAGTTTGGTGAGCTAATGGCGCGGAATTTTGCCTTGGCACTCACCATGTTGTTCTCACAGGGGTTTGGTGCCGAAGAGCTAGCCGCGGCGGCAGCCAAGATTTCCCAGGTCCCCGGACGTTTGGAGCTGGTCAGTGCAGCCAAGCCTCATACCTTCGTTGATTACGCACACACTCCAGATGGAATTGCCAGTGCCGTCGCAGAGCTCAAAACCCGCTACCCAGGGGTAACCCTTGTATTTGGTGCTTCAGGTAATCGAGACACAGGCAAACGCTCTGAGATGGGTCTTGCGGCCGCTGAGGCAACGCAGGTTGTAGTGACAGATCAGCACCCCAGGGACGAAGATCCCGCGGCAATCAGAGCTGCTGTGATCGAAGGCCTTACAAAAGCGAAAAAGAGTTTCCACGAGGTGGCCGGTCCAGAGCAGGCTTTGCACTTTGCGCTTTCAATAACGCCACGCGATCATGCGCTGCTGTGGTGTGGGCCGGGGCACCTAAAATACCGAGAGATTGCCGGCAGCAAGGTTCCCTTTGACGCCCGAGCACTCGCAAAACTGGCGGTGGAGCAAGGATGATCAAGCTGAGTCTTGGGCAGATCGCCCGCGCCATCAATGGCGAATTGGTCAATGCTTCAGCGGAGCATGAGGTTAGCGGGACGGTTCGGACCGACTCCCGACTAGTTGCTCCAGGGGATATCTTTTTTGCAAAGCTTGGCGAGCACGAGGATGGTCACCGCTACCTCGAATCCATGGTTGGGGTTGCGTCATTGGCGGTCGTGAGTTCACCTCGCCCCGACCTAGACCTTCCTCAAATTCAGGTTACCGACACTGTTATTGCTCTTTCGGAACTTGCGAAGTTTGTGCTGGAGATGGTCCGTCCTAGCGGCCTAAAGGTAATTGGAATCACCGGGTCCAACGGAAAAACCTCAGCCAAAAACATGCTGGCAGCCATCACTTCGCGCGTTGGCAAGACTGTGGCTCCGCAGGACTCCTTCAATAACGAGGTGGGGCTTCCGCTCACCGTTCTTAGGTTGGAGCAGGACACCGAGTTTCTGATTTTGGAGCTAGGGGCATCAGGCCTGGGCTCAATTGAGAAGCTTGCAAACTGGACGCGGCCAGACATTGGCATTCAGCTCAAGGTCGGCATGGCACACGCTGGTGCATTTGGTGGAATCGAGGTCACCAGTCAGATAAAGGCAGAGATGATGCCTTACATCTCGAGCGTTGCGATCTTGAACGAGGATGATCCGATTGTGAGGGACTTCTCTCCCGAACCTGGAGTTCGCCGGCTTGGCTTTGGATACAGCTCGGAGTCGGATCTCCAGCTGTTGCGCGTTGGAGTCACTATCTCTGGCACCACACTCCTGCTTCGATATCCAGATGGCGAAGAGCGCGAGCTCACACTAAAGATTCTTGGCGAACACCAGGCGATGAATGCGGCGGCAGCCTTGCTTGCAGCCCACGAACTCGGCATAGAGCGCTCGCTAGCGCTTGAGGCTCTGGCAAACCTAGAGATTGCAGAGCGCTGGCGAATGCAGCCACTAAAGCGCAGCGATGGCGTGCTGATCATTAACGATGCCTACAACGCGAGCCCAGACTCGATGCGTGCGGGACTTCAAACCCTGGCAACCATTGGCAGGCAGGGACATCGCACAATTGCAGTTTTGGGTTTGATGGCGGAACTGGGTGATCAGACTCGAGCGGAGCATGAAACCGTTGGCAGGCTGGTAGTGCGCTACAACATCGACAAGTTATTCGTAGTGGGTAAAGAAGCAAAAATTCTTCACCTCTCGGCAACCCAGGAGGGCAGCTGGGATGGCGAATCTGAGTTTTTTGAGAAAGCCTCAGACGCAATTGACGCAATCAATGCGAAGCTTTTGCCTGGCGATGTTGTCCTGGTTAAATCCAGCAACGTTTCAGGTTTGAGGTTTTTGGGCGATGAATTGGCGGGTGTGAAGTGAGAGCATTGCTCATGGCCGGCGCATTTGCCATGTTTATCAGCCTCTTTTTGACCCCGGCATTCATATGGGCTTTCCGAAAGCTCGAATGGGGCCAGTTCATTCGTGACGATGGTCCAAAGACCCATCACACTAAGCGCGGTACCCCAACCATGGGTGGCCTGGTCATTCTCCTTGCCGCAGTAGTCAGTTACTTCACCGCCAAGCTGATAAACGGTGAGAGCCCATCGATGTCAGCGCTGCTGGTGATTTTCATGATGCTTGGTCTTGGCACAGTTGGCTTTATCGACGATTTCCTCAAGGTTCGTAAACAGCAAAGCCTTGGGTTGGGCGGTTGGGCAAAGATTGCCGGACAGGGCCTGGTTGCTGTCGTGTTCGCCGTTTTGGCGCTTCAGTTCCCCAATGACCGAGGTCTAACTCCGGCATCCACCAAAATCTCGCTCTTTAGGGATCTGCCAATCGATTTGTTTATCTGGGGATCCGTAATCGGAACTGGATTGTTCATCCTCTGGATTTACTTCATGGTTGCATCCACATCGAACGGCGTGAACATTGCCGATGGTCTGGACGGCCTGGCCACTGGCGCTGCAATCATGGCGATTGGCGCTTACGTTGTGATCGGGTTCTGGCAGTTCAACCAGAGCTGTAGGACTGCGGTTGAGAACATCAATGCCTGCTACGAGGTCAGAGACCCACTTGATCTGGCGGTGATTGCGGCCGCGATTGTTGGCGCTTGCGTTGGCTTCTTGTGGTGGAACACCTCCCCAGCCCAGCTGTTTATGGGTGACACCGGATCTCTTGGTCTTGGTGGAGCACTGGCTGCTCTGGCCGTGCTTTCAAGAACCGAGTTGCTTCTAGTCCTGATCGGCGGACTGTTTGTGATTGTCACTGGTTCAGTGATTATTCAACGAGGTTTCTTCAAGCTAACCAAGTGGCGCACCGGGACTGGGAAGCGGGTCTTCCTGATGTCTCCTCTGCACCATCACTTCGAGCTCAAGGGCTGGGCTGAAATCACAATCGTGGTTCGGTTCTGGATCATTTCTGCCATGTGTGTCAGCGCTGGAGTGGGCCTTTTCTACTTCGAATGGATTTACGGCATCTAATGCTTCCCTCTAGTTGGCACGGGGATTGGTCAGGTTTACGCGCAACGGTATTGGGGCTTGGTTCATCTGGATTCTCAGTTGCTGACACTCTGGTTGAACTTGGGGTAAAGGTTCAGGTCATGGCCAAAAAGGCCGACCAGGAACTGGCAGACCTACTGGATGTGATTGGCGCAAAGCTGATCCAGTCCGACTCGGCCGAGGATTTTAATCCTGCGGACTCAGACTTTGTGGTTGTTTCTCCCGGCTTTGCCCCACATCACCCTTTGATTCAAAAGGTGGCTGGCTCTGGGTTGAGGATGATCACAGACATAGAGCTTGCCTACTTGGTGGGGGATAAGGTCCGCCGTGCAGAGTGGATTGTGATCACCGGCACCAACGGCAAAACCACCACCACCGAGCTCACCACCCACATGCTGAAGACCCATGGCCTCAAGGCAATTGCCTGCGGCAACATAGGCACGCCCATCTTGGATGCGGTTCGCGACCCAGAGGGTTTCGATTTTCTGGTGGTCGAGCTCTCCAGCTTTCAGCTTCACTACCTGGGTGAAATCGAACCAAAGTCAGCTGCTTTTCTAAACCTCGCGGACGATCATTTCGACTGGCACCTCGGATTGAGCGAGTACTTGGCCGCGAAGTCAAAAATCTTCTCCAATGTTGAGCTGGCAATTGTTTACAACGGCCAGGATCCAAAGACTCTCGAGGCAGCCGAAGCGGCCGAGGTCAAAGAAGGCTGCAGGGCCATTGCCTTCACGCTCGGAATCCCTTCTCGCAGCGGCGTTGGTTACGTAGAAGAGTTTTTGGTCGATAGAGCGTTCATCGAGAATCGCGGTGAAGCTGCTTTGGAGCTTGCAAGCTTCGAGGACATAGACCTAATTGGCATTCGCTCAGACCACATGCTCGCAAACATTGCAGCCGCAGCGGCCCTTGCCAGATCGGTCGATGTCAGTGCTGAGTCGATTCGAAACGCAATCAGGACTTTTGTGCCGGCTCCGCATCGGATTCAGCGCGTTGGAGAGCTTGGTGGGGTGACATATGTCGACGACTCAAAAGCCACTAACGCTCATGCCGCCGATGCTTCGCTGAAGAGTTTTGAGAGTGTGGTTTGGATTGTCGGGGGTCTACTCAAGGGAGTTGACCCAGCTCCGCTGATTGAGAAACATGCAGCCCGGCTCCGAGCAGTAGTTGTGATTGGTGCCGACACATCCGAACTAGAGGCGATTCTTGCCAAGGGTTATCCAGACCTAGAAGTTAGGGTCATCTCAGGAGATAACACCATGCAACAGGCAGTCTCGGCAGCGAAGCAGCTTGCCCATGTTGGTGACGTTGTGCTGTTAGCTCCCGCAGCGGCCTCCATGGATCAGTTCAAGGACTACCAGGACCGTGGCAATCAATTTCAGGCAGCGGTCAGGGCGGAGGGGGCAAAGTGACTAACTTGAAAGAGTCCCTCAAGCCTCGCTTTAGAGCGCAGTCGAGAGAGTTCTACATGCTCCTCGGCCTAACTGCCGTCATTTCGCTTTTGGGCCTCGCTATGGTTGCCAGCGCGTCCTCGGTGGACGCCTTCAAGTCAACCGCTAACGCTGCGGACACCGTAATGAGACAGGGAGTATTCGCACTCGTTGGTGCAGTAGCCCTGGTGGTTGCATCAAACCTGCCTCTTGCTATCTACAAGCGGTTTGCATTCTTCTTTTTGTGGATAACCCTGGGCTTGCAGCTGCTAACAGTGATGTTCGGAAACGAAATCAACGGAAACCGGAACTGGCTTGATCTGGGTTTCACCTCGATTCAGCCCTCAGAGTTTTTGAAGCTTGGACTTGTTATTGCCTTCAGCCTGATGCTTGCGGAGTTGACCGGCGATGAGTTCTACGACAAACAGATTTGGAAGCGAGTATTTGTTTACTCGGGCCTAGCCCTAGTGATGGTGGTCTATTTCGGTAAGGACATGGGCACCGGCGTCGTCATGGCTATCACTTTGGCGGGATTGTTCCTGTTTGCCGGCATGAAACTGAGCTCCTGGCTGGGCTTGATGGCGCTTGGTGCCTTGGCTGCTGTCGCACTGGTGATGATGTCAGGCTCCAGGCGGGCAAGATTTGCGGCCTGGATGAACCCCACGGAAGCCGATCCGATGGGTGTCAACTGGCAGTTTGAAAAGGGAACCTGGGCATTGGCGCAGGGTGGCATTTTTGGCTCTGGATTAGGCCGCTCCAGGATGAAGTGGTCTTGGATTCCTGAGGTTCAGAACGACTTCATCTTCGCAATCATCGGCGAGGAGTTGGGCCTAATCGGCGCTCTGTTCGTAATTCTGCTGTTCTGTGCATTGGCCGTAACCATGTTCATGATTGCCAAGAACCAGACCAATGCCTTCTCAAGAAACCTCGTTGCCACGATCATGGTTTGGATTTCGATGCAAGCCTTTATCAACATCGGTGTTGTTTTGGGTATCTTCCCAGTCCTCGGAGTACCGCTCCCGCTTATTAGCGCCGGAGGGTCGTCGTTGATTGTCACCCTGGCCACCATCGGAGTGGTGTTGGCGGTCGAACGCGACCGAGTCAAGAATCTTGGCCGCTCGAGGCGATGACAAACTTTCTACTAACCGGCGGTGGCACGGGTGGCCATGTGAATCCGCTTCTCGCGCTTGCTCAGCAGCTCAAGGTTGAAGGGCACTCTGTCTTGGCCCTTGGGACTCGTGAGGGTCTGGAGGCTCGCCTGGTGCCCGAGCGCGGCTTCGAACTTCTCACCATCGCTCGACTTCCGTTTCCCAGGCGAATCAGCTTGCACGCCATCGGGTTCCCGATTCGCTTTCTGAAAGCCACTTTTCAGGTTCTCAAGTTCATTAGAAAACACCAAATCGACTGCGTGGTTGGTTTCGGCGGCTATGCATCGGCTCCCGCCTACCTGGCTGCAGCGTTGGCCGGCAAGCCACTGGTTATTCACGAGGCTAACTCGCTGGCTGGCATTGCTAACAAACTCGGAGCTCGGCTCACCAAATATGTGGCGCTCGCATTTCCCAACAGCGATCTGAGCGGCGCCATTACGGGCATGCCGATTCGACAGGAGATTGTTGATTCAGTCGCTGGTTACGACAAGGGTCAAGCGCGTGTAGAGCTGGGTCTCGATCCGATTCTTCCCACCCTTTTGGTGACAGGTGGGTCACTTGGCGCAAGGTCACTAAATGAGGGCGTGATTGCGTCACTTCCAAAACTCAAGGCTGCTGGGATTCAGGTTCTCCACATCGTTGGCGACTCCGCAGGGTTGGCGGAACTAATCGAACCCGGCTATACACGAATCGCCTATTGCAATCGCATGGATGCAGCGATTGCAGCCAGCGATTTTGCAATCTCTCGAGCGGGTGCTTCAACCGTTGCTGAGTTCAGCGCAGTTGGCCTGCCGGCTTTGTATGTTCCTTACCCCGCAGGCAACGGCGAGCAGCGTTTGAATGCCGCTACCGTTTGTGAGGCTGGGGGAGGACTGCTGGTTCTGGATAAGGATTTCTCGCCGGACGTTATTGAGTCCGAGGTTATCCCGATCATTTCTCACGCTGCCACGTTGGCGCAAATGTCAGCTGCTGCAAAGTCTCAAGGAATTCCAGACAGCACCCTGCGCCTAAGGGATTTAGTGCTGTCTGCGGTGAATACTTAGTGGGTGATTAAGCCCGACTACTCCCAGCCAGTTCCAGAAGACCTAGGTGCCGTGCACTTTATTGGAATCGGTGGCTCAGGGATGTCGGGGCTTGCCCGCCTTCTGCTGGGCATGGGTCACACCGTTACGGGCAGTGACGTGCGCGACAGCGATAACGTGTCGGCGCTGGTTGATCTCGGAGCGGTCATAGCCATCGGCCATGACGAAAAGAATCTGGGAACTCCGGACACGGTGGTGGTGACCAGCGCGCTATGGGAAGCCAATCCTGAATATCAGCTCGCCCTAAAGCTGGGTATTCCAGTGCTCCACCGCTCGGCAATGCTGGCCCACCTAAGTTCTAGGGGAAAGCTAATTGCCGTGGCTGGTGCTCACGGAAAAACCACATCAACCGGGATGGTTGTAACTGCCTTGCGAGGCATGGGTGCTGATCCGAGTTTTGTGAACGGTGGTGTGATTCAGGAGTACGGGGCATCGAGCGCATTCGGTTCGGGTGAGCACTTTGTCATTGAGGCTGATGAGTCCGACAGCTCCTTTTTGCACTACAGAACAAACACGGTTTTGATCACCAACGTCGACCCAGACCACCTGGACCACTTTGGTTCGCTAGAAGCTTTTGAAGGCGAGTTTGTGAAGTTTGCCAACGCGGCTGAAGAGTTGGTTGTCATTTCATCGGACGATCCAGGTGCGGTTCGAGTAACCAAGCTTCTTACTCACCCGCGGGTACTCAGCTTTGGCGAGGCGGCAGATTCCTCGGTTCGAGTTTCAGAGATTGATGCAGCAGGGCCGAAGGTTAGTTTTCAGCTCAGCTACGAGGGGCAGAGCGCCCGAGTTGGCCTGCAGATTCCCGGTAAGCACAATGCCTTGAACGCCGCAGGAGCAGTTGCGGTCCTAGTGGGCCATGGTTTTGATTTTGAGCAGAGCTGCAAAGCCGTTGAGGGTTTTGGTGGCACGGTTAGACGCTTTGAGCTGCACGGCACGGTTCGTGGAGTGAGCGTCTACGACGACTTTGCCCACCACCCAACCGAGGTCGCGGCAGCCCTAACAGCAGCCAGAGCTGCCGTGGGTAATGGCAAGCTAATCACGGTGTTCCAGCCGCACCTCTACAGCCGCACCCGTATCTTTGCTGCTGAATTTGCCCAAGCACTAGCACTCAGCGATCAGATCATCGTCACCGACGTCTATGCGGCTCGTGAAGATCCTGAACCTGGAGTAACCGGAGCCCTAATTGCAGACCGGGTGACCGACCGCACGAAGGTTCACTACATTCCGGTCTGGGACCATGTGCCTGATCAGGCGGCAGCACTCGCTGAGGAGGGTGATTTCATCGTGACCATGGGTTGCGGAGATATCTTCAGAATGGTGCCCGAACTTCTAGCCGCTCTAGAGGACTAGATGAAGCGTCCTGATCGGGAGTTGCTAGCCAAGGAGCGAGTCCGGCTGAGCCGTAAGCAGAAGCGAGACAAGGCCCCTTCCCAGCTCGGAGTCTTTGCTCTGTGGACCAGAGTCTTTGCTGTTTTCTCGCCAATTGTCTTGATCATTTTGGTTGCTGCAACCTTTTTTACTCCGCTTTTGGCAATTCAGAACATTGAAGTTACTGGAACCGAACGCATGAAGAGCGAAACCATAGTCAAGGCACTGGCTGAACTAGAGGGAAGACCACTGACAACCATCTCTGAGGGTGAAGTTGAAAAGCTGCTCGCCGATTTTGCCCTGGTGGAGACCTTTGCACTGCAGGCTCAGCCTCCTCACACTCTCGTTGTCAAGATCAGGGAGCGGGAGCCGATTTTAGTGTTGGTTCAACAGGGCAAGAATTTCCTCTATGACGCTGCTGGGGTGCGCATTGATCAGGCCAGTGGAAAGATCAAACTTCCTTTTCTCAAGCTAACCGGTGATCCAAAAAACAACCCCCGGTTCAAAGCCGCTGTGGAGCTTTTGCTGTCTCTCCCCGTGAAGACCTACAACCAGGTATTTTCTGTCGAGGTTTCCGAGCAGCTAACCAGCCAACTAACGCTCAAAAAGTCAAACATCACCGTGATTTGGGGTGACAACAAAGAGGCACTGTTCAAAAACGAAGTTTTGCAGTCGCTTCTGAAGACCGGCCTGAAGGATTCTGTTGTGGTCGATGTCTCGTCCCCAAACGCGCCAGTGGTCACTTACCCGAACTATTAGGTTTGCGACACGCCCGAGCCGAAGTGTTCCTTTCTGGCTTATCCGCCCTACCTTTCTGGCGCAATTTGAAAACTGATTGAAAAGCTAAGCCTCAGCCTTAGCTTGAAGGTTTTCGCTATAGGAGGCAACAGTGTCACAGGCACCGAACTATCAGGCAGTCATCAAGGTAGTTGGCGTTGGCGGTGGCGGCGTTAACGCGCTGAACCGCATGATCGCTTCAGGTCTGCGCGGAGTCGAGTTCGTTGCGGTGAACACCGATGCACAGCAGCTTTTGATGAGCGATGCTGATGTCAAGCTGGACATCGGCCGCGACATTACCCGCGGTCTTGGTGCTGGTGCCGATCCTGAGGTTGGCCGTCGTGCCGCCGAGGAGCACGAGAGCGAAATCGAGTCCGCACTCAAGGGTTCCGACATGGTTTTTGTTACCGCAGGCGAGGGCGGTGGCACCGGAACTGGAGCAGCTCCGGTTGTTGCCCGCATCGCAAAGCGCCTTGGCGCACTGACCGTGGGTGTTGTAACCCGCCCATTCAACTTTGAGGGAAAGCGTCGAGCAGTTCAGGCCGACGAGGGCATCAAGGCGTTGCGCGCTGAGGTTGACACTCTGATTGTGGTTCCGAACCAGCGCTTGCTTGAAATGACCAACAAGAAGATTTCTGCCATCGAGGCCTTCATCACCGCAGATGACGTGCTGCGCGCAGGTGTGCAGGGCATCAGCGACCTGATCGTTATTCCTGGACTGATCAACCTTGACTTCAACGACGTCAAGTCGGTCATGCAGGGTGCTGGTTCCGCGCTTATGGGCATTGGAACAGCCAAGGGCGAGGACCGCGCTGTGAGGGCCGCAGAGATCGCAGTTTCATCTCCGCTGCTAGAGGCAACCATTGAGGGCGCACACGGCGTTCTGCTGCTTGTTCAGGGCGCTTCAGACCTAGGTCTGCACGAGATTGACGATGCAGCTCGCTTGGTCCAGGAGGCCGTCCACCCGGAGGCGAACATCATCTTCGGTGCAACCATCGAGGACACTTTGGGTGACGAGGTCAGAATCACTGTTATCGCAGCTGGTTTTGACGGCGGCGAGCCCACCTACCGCAAGTTCGAGGCAGCCTCGCTGGGCCAGGCAGCTCTTGCCGCGGCAGCAGCAACCGCAGTTGCCGCGGTTGTAGAAGAGACTGTGACCGAAGAGGTTGAAGCCGAAGAGAGTTTCTCGCTGATGCAGCCGGTTGAGGTTTCTGTCAGCCAGAGCAACGGCAATTCCGGCTTCGGAGATGATTTGGATCTTCCAGAATTCTTCCGTTGAGTCTTGCTGAACGTTACGAACGGGTCTTGGCTGCAGCAGCCAAGGCCCATTCGGCTTTTGGGCCAGCCGAACTAGTCGTTGTCACAAAAAACCACCCAGCAGAGCTGGTAGCAGAGCTAATTGACCTTGGAGCAAGAAACTTCGGTGAGAATCGGGACCAGGAGGCATCGCCCAAGGCCGCCGCAGTGTCAGAGCTTCGACCAGAGGCTCAAGCCAAGTGGCACTTCGTCGGACAACTCCAGACCAACAAGGTCAAGTCTGTGCTGGGCTATGCCAGCTCACTGCACTCCATAGACAGAGATTCGCTTGTCAAGGAGCTTGCCAAGCAACTTCCAAAGTTTGATAAGTCGCTGGATGGATTCATCGAGCTGAATTTGACTGCCGATCCGAACCGGGGTGGTGTTTTGCCAGAGAACATGATGGCTTTGGCTGAGCAGGTAATGGCGGTCGATCAGCTAAACCTTGTGGGATTGATGGCGGTTGCTGGCTTGGGTGAAGACCCAAGGTCTGAATTCGAAAAAGTGCTCAAGCTGCAGTCCGAACTCATGCAATTGGCACCTGATGCTCAGGGTCTTTCCATAGGCATGAGCGAGGATTACGAAATCGCCTTGGAAATGGGTGCGACACACATAAGGGTTGGGTCCAAAATCACGGGCCCAAGAGCCTATTCGGCTTAGTCTTGGACTGATCTAAGGAGTTTCTCATGGGCGCAATGAATTCAGTTTTGACATTTTTTGGTTTTGGACCAGGAGAGTCGACCAGCACTGAGACCGCAGCAAAGCCAAGGGTGACTGCAGCTCGCCGTCGATCCGGCGACATGTCAGAGATCATGACCCTAGATCCTCAGACCTATGCCGATGGCAAAGAGGTTGCAGCTAACTTCCGACAGGGCATCCCTGTGATCGTAAACATCGCTGCGATGAGCGAGTCTGACGCAACCAAGATGTTCCACTTCATGATTGGCCTCAAAGAAGGCCTAGATGGTCAGATGAAGCGCGTTACTCCAAAGGTATTTCTGCTAACTCCATCTCACGTCGCAATCTCGGACACCGAGGACGACGCAGAGGTTAATTCTGACCTGATGAACTAGCTATGACCCTCATCGGAAACCTGCTCTACTGGGCTCTACAGCTTTACTTTTACGCATTACTCGCTCGGTTTGTAGTCGACCTAATCATGAGCGTCAAGCCCGGCTGGCGACCTCCAACCGCGCTGATGCCAATCATTGACTTTGCCTACACAATTACTGACCCACCGCTGAAATTCGTGAGGCGATTTGTGCCTCCGCTTCGCCTGGGTCCGGTTGCTCTAGACCTAGCGTGGACGATTGTGGTCATCGGGGTACTTTTTCTTCAGGGTTTGGCACGAGGACTCTAGGGAAATAACATAGAGCCTGTCGCTTTCTGTGCGGCGAGATCAGGAAGGTGCACCAAATGGCGCTAACGCCCGAGGATGTAGTCAACAAAAGATTTCAGATAACCAAGTTCCGCGAGGGTTATGACCAGGATGAGGTAGATGACTTCCTGGACTCAGTAGTGGTTGAGCTACGCCGTCTAACCGTCGAGAACGATGACCTCAAGAGCAAGCTTGCTGCGGCCGAGGCGCGCGGCGAGGATGCACCATCAGAGGCCCCAAGCTTCCCAGCTGCTTCCGTTGTGGCAGCGGCTGCAGTTCCATCGGCTGCGGATGCCGGCAACTCACACAGCCTGCTCGAGCTTGCTCGCAAGCTACACGAGGAGCACGTCCGCGAGGGACTAACCAAGCGTGACCAGCTCATCCGTGATGGCCAGGAGAATGCAGCTCGCCTTGTTCGCGATGCAGAGGCTCAGGCTCGAGCCGTTGTTGGCCAGCTAGAGCTGGACCGCAAGGCAATCGAGAACACCATCGACGACCTGCGCGAATTCGAGCACGACTACCGTGGTCGCCTGCGCGAATACATTGAGAACCAGCTTGAGACCTTGGTTCGCGAGGAGTCCTTCGAGCAGCCACTAGAGGTTGCAAGGCAGATTGAGCTGGATGCAGCCGCTTACGCAGCCTCTGCTGCGACCGCGACCGCTGCGGTTGTTGCTGAAGTTGCTTCTGAAGAGGACGAGAACGACCCAGAGGAAGCGGAAACCGAACTTAGTGAGCGTAACTAAGCCGAAGTACGCCCTTGTCTATGGGCTGGGGCTTGCCGCCCTGGTCTTAGACCAGGTTACAAAGTATGCGGCCGAGGCTTTTCTTAGCGACGGTTCCTCGGTTCAAGTAATCGGCAATCTGCTGCAGTTTCGCCTTGCATACAACGATGGAGCAGCCTTTTCTTTGAACTTCGGTGGCACTTGGGTGCTGCCGACCATTTCTTCGATTGCGGTGCTGTTGCTGCTTTGGTTCGGACCGAAGGCAAAGACCAAGACTTGGGGCGTAATCGCTGCCCTCGTGCTCGGGGGAGCAGCCGGAAACTGGATTGATCGGGTCTTCAAAGACCCCGGCTTCTATGCCGGCCACGTGGTTGACTTCCTTCAAATTCCCTTCAACTTCCCGATCTTCAATCTGGCAGATAGCTTTTTGGTGATTGGGGTTGGTTTGGCAATCATTCGAACCCTGAAGGGTGACGAAATTGGGGGAGGAGTTGCCAAGTAAATTCTTGCCAACTCCAGAATCCTTAGTTGGCGAAAGGGCTGACGCAGCTCTCGCCAAAATGCTTGGAGTCTCTCGGACCCGAGCAACCGAACTCCTTCTTTCAGGGATGGTTCAGGCCTCTGGGCGAACCCTCGGTAAGTCAGACCGACTAGAGCGAGATCAGATCCTTGAGGTCGACATCGAAGACCGAAAAGTAGACCTGCTAGAAGTCAGGCCCGAGGATGTTGCCGAACTAGAAATTGTCTTCCAAGATTCAGACCTCATTGTGGTCAACAAGCCAGCTGGGGTGGTATCGCACCCATCACTTGGTTTTGATGGCCCGAGCGTTGGCGGAGTTTTACTATCCCGGGGAATTCAACTTTCAACCTCCGGAGCTCAGGAAAGGCAGGGCATCGTGCAGCGGCTGGATGTCGGAACTTCTGGGTTGATGGTTCTGGCAAAGTCAGAGCGCGCATACTCGGTGCTGAAGCAGGCCTTCAGGGACCGAACGGTCAAGAAGACCTACCACGCGCTTGCCCAGGGGCATCCCGAGCCCGCCAGTGGCACGATTGACACTCCAATCGCCAGAAGCCAAAAGCACGACTACAAGTTCACGATTTCCGAAGACGGTAAGCCAGCGGTAACGCACTACAAGACGATTGAGCTTTTCCCGTCTGCAGCGCTTATGGAGATCGGCTTGGAGACAGGCAGAACCCACCAGATTAGGGTTCATTTCTCACACTTTAGGCACCCTCTGGTTGGCGACCCGCTTTACGGAGCGGATCCAAAGCTGGGGGCAGCCCTAGGGCTTGATAGGCAATGGCTGCACGCCAAGAAACTTGCTTTTGCGCACCCGATTAGTGGCGATTGGGTGGAATTCGAGGCGGGGTATCCAAAGGATTTGGAACTCGCTCTCGAGAAGCTCAGGTAAGTCCAGTTTGGGCTTTAGGCTAGTGGGCTAGTGCTAAGGAGCGGGTGTGAGTAACGAGAATTTTGTTCACTTACACAACCACACCGAGTATTCAATGCTCGATGGCGCAGCAAGAATCAAAAAACTGATCGCCAAGGCAGTCGAGCTCGAGATGCCGGCAATCGCCATGACCGATCACGGCAATGCTCACGGTGCCTACGAGTTCTGGAAGCAGGCCACAACTCAGGGAATCAAGCCGATTATCGGAATCGAAGCCTATGTTGCGCCCGGATCCAGGCTTGATAAGTCAAAGGTGCGCTGGGGAACCGGCGGTGATGACGATGTTTCCGGTGGTGGTGCCTACAGCCACATGACGATGTGGTCAACCGATAACGCATCGATGCAAAACCTATTCAGGCTCTCCTCAGAGGCGTATCTCTCTGGCTATTACTTCAAGCCTCGAATGGACCGGGAACTTCTTCACAAGTACGGCCGGGGACTGATAGCTACCACTGGTTGCCCGGGAGGCGAAGTTCAGACCAGGTTGAGGCTCGGGCAATACAAAGAGGCACTTGATACTGCAGCCGAGTTCCGGGACATCTTTGGTGAGGGTAACTTCTTCGTCGAGGTCATGGATCACTCGCTGGATATTGAGAAGCGGGTTCGAGACGACCTGCTAAAGCTGGCCAAAGACCTATCGCTCCCGCTAGTTGCGACGAACGACCTCCACTACACAAATCAGGAGGACCATGAGGCCCACGATGCCTTGCTTTGTGTTCAGGTGGGCTCGAATATCTATGACCAGAACAGGTTCAAGTTTGAATCTCAGGAGTACTACCTGAAGACCGCAAAGCAAATGCGTGAAATCTTCAAGGAGATACCAGAGGCTGCTAACAACACTCTTTTGATTGCAGAGCGCTGTGAGGTCAGTTTTGAAAAACGAGACCTCATGCCTCGTTTTCCAACTCCGGATGGTCAGAGTGAATCTGACTGGCTGGCCGAGGAGGTCTGGCGCGGCATGGACCGACGCTTCCCGTCGGGATATGACGATAAGCGCAAGGATCAGGCCAGCTACGAACTCGATGTAATCAACAAGATGGGTTTCCCGGGCTACTTCTTGGTGGTTGCCGACTTCATCGCTTGGGCCAGGGCTCAGGGTATTCGCGTCGGGCCGGGACGTGGTTCGGCAGCCGGGTCGCTGGTTGCATATGCGTTGGGCATCACAGAGCTTGATCCAATCAAGCACGACCTGATTTTTGAGCGCTTCTTGAACCCAGAGCGTCTATCAATGCCCGATATCGATGTTGACTTCGACGACCGCCGCAGGCCAGAGGTAATTCGCTACGTAACCGAGAAGTACGGCGATGACAGGGTTGCGCAGATTGTCACCTTTGGAACCATCAAGGCTAAGCAAGCGCTCAAGGATGCCGCCAGGGTTCTTGCGCTCCCATACGCAGTGGGGGAGAAGCTAACCAAGGCCATGCCGGGCATGGTGCTGGGACGAGATGTTTCACTCAACGAGCTCATTGACCCAAGCGCTGAGCGCTACTCAGAGGCCGCAGAGTTTCGAGAGATTCTGGACACCGACGAGGACAGCAAGAAAGTCTTTGCACTGGCCCAAGGTCTTGAATCACTAAAGCGACAGTGGGGTGTTCACGCTGCTGGAGTCATCATGTCCGCTGAGCCGCTGATGGATGTAATTCCTATCATGAAGCGCGAGGAAGACGGCGCGATCATTACTCAGTTCGACCAGCCTCCATGTGAGGAACTGGGCCTGCTGAAGATGGACTTCCTGGGGCTTCGGAACCTAACCGTGCTGGATGATGCCCTAGAAAACATTCGTCAGAACCGAGGGGTTGAGGTGGTTCTCGAGACCCTGGACCTGGACGGCGACGAGAAGACCTTTGAGCTTCTCTCCAGGGGCGACACCCTTGGTGTGTTCCAGCTCGATGGTGACTCGATGCGACAGCTCTTGAGGCAGCTAAAGCCCACAGAGTTCGAACACATTTCCGCCGTTATTGCGCTTTATCGCCCAGGCCCCATGGGTATGAACTCACACACCAACTACGCACAGCGCAAAAACGGGCTGCAGCAATCCGAACCGGTGCATGCTGAACTCGAGAAGCCACTTAGCGAGATCCTGGACCCCACCTACGGCCTGATTGTTTATCAGGAACAGGTAATGGCTGCGGCTCAGAAAGTGGCTGGATATACCTTGGGTCAAGCTGATCTGCTTCGCAGAGCTATGGGTAAGAAGAAGCCCGAGGAGCTAGACAAGCAATACGAAATCTTCAGCCAGGGAATGTCTAGCAACGGGTTCTCAGCAGCTGCTGTGAAGGCACTCTGGGACACATTGCTCCCCTTCGCCGACTATGCGTTCAACAAGGCTCACTCGGCTGGCTACGGCGTCTTGAGCTACTGGACCGCCTACCTCAAGGCAAACTACCCGGCCGAATACATGGCAGCCCTGCTCACCAGCGTTGGCGATAGCAAGGACAAGTTGGCTGTCTACTTGAACGAGTGTCGCCGCATGGGTATTCGGGTGTTGCCACCGGCGGTGAGTGAGTCGATTGGAGTTTTCGCAGCCGTGGGTGAAGACATCAGGTTTGGCCTAGGAGCTATTCGCAACGTCGGAAAGAACGTGGTCGAAACCGTTATCGAGGCGCGCAAGGCTGGCAACTTCACGAGCTTCCAGGATTACTTGGCCAGAGTGGGGCAGCAGGGCAGCACCAAGCGCGTGGTCGAGTCTTTGATTAAGGCCGGCGCGTTTGACACTCTCGGACACACCAGGCGCTCACTGGTTGCAATTCATGAAGAGGCAATCGAGTCAGCTGCTGTTCTGAAAAAGCAGCAGGCGACGGGGCAAATGGACCTGTTTGGCGACATGTTTGACGATGATCCGGCGATGATTGCGATTCCGGACATGCCGGAGTGGACCAAGCGCGATCTTTTGGCATTCGAGCGAGAGATGCTCGGGCTCTACGTTTCCGACCACCCACTGGCTGGCATGGAGGCTCTTCTCATGCGCCATTCCGACATGGGGGTCATCGCCTTGCGAGAGAGTGAGATCCAAGATGGCGAAATCGTCAACCTTGCAGGACTCATCACTCAGGTCGCCCATAAAGTAGCGCGAACCTCTGGTAACCCCTACGGTCAGGTGACCTTGGAGGACTTCTCGGGTGAGATTTCCATAATGTTCATGGGCAAGACATATCTTGAGAATCGTGAGCTGCTCGTTGCAGACCAAACCGTCTCAATTCGCGGTCGAGTCTCCCGCAGGGACGAAGAGATCATGCTGCAGGCGTTCTCGATTGAGGTGCTGGAATCTGGTCGAGAACAAGGCGGGGTGCTTCGACTCAGCATCAAGGAGTCACTGGCAACAAAAGATCGACTTACCAAGTTGGCAGAGATTTTGGACATTCACCCTGGGCCGGTTGAGGTGCAGATAAAGCTTGTCGGATCTTCCGTGAAGCACTTTTTGCTTCCCCAGCGGGTCTCGATTGGGCACGACTTGTTCGGGGAACTGAAGGCCCTGCTAGGTCCGGACGCGGTCGACTAGAAGTTGTCCGCGAGACGCGGGCCGACGGTTAGGTAGCCGCGCTGGAAGTAAAGCAGTGGTTGAGCCGGATTGCTTTCATAAGCTTCGATGGCATCCAGCACAACCACGGCATTGTTTTCCACCTCGTGCTTGGCTCGTACTCTCGCAAGTAGCACCGCGGTCGCATCGGTAAACAGGGGAGTGCTCTCCGGGCCAACCTGGTAGGAGCCCTTGAATCTAAGTTCTTTCGGACCCGCCATCAGTTGAGCTAGTTCAAGACTCTCGGTCCCAAGGGTGTGGATTGCCACCAGCTTGCCAACGGTTAGGTGCGGGTAGGAGGAGGAGCCTTGAGCAATATTGAAGGTCACC
Source organism: uncultured Aquiluna sp. (assembly GCA_964593635.1). Taxonomy (GTDB): domain Bacteria; phylum Actinomycetota; class Actinomycetes; order Actinomycetales; family Microbacteriaceae; genus Aquiluna. Next base: position 9,877 of record CAZQHT010000005.1, on the reverse strand, counting down.
AGCGGGGGGTTGGACCCTAAAGATGTCACCGAGGTTGCGGTGAATCCGATCGGATCTCCCGAAGCAGTCGAAGAGGTGACTATCGCCACGCCAGAGGCGTGCCTTCGGAATGTGGCCTTTAGTGCATCTGCACCCTGGAGTTTTGAGAATTCTGGCATGTTTGTCATCTCGGATAAGGTTAGAACATCCCAGTGCTGCACAACTAACAAAGGGTCTAATTGCGTCTTCTAGTTCTCTCAGGGCACATCACTCAGGCTCGTGTTCGAGCTGAGCTGCCAAGAGCTGCGACCAGCATCCAAGCGGCAGCGGCCGTTGTGCAGGAAATCTGCGATGAAGTGAAAGCAGATGGCCTTGCGGCACTAAGACGTCACTCACAGAAGTTCGACGGAGTTATCCCCGAGGAATTCCTTGTTCCAGAGGAACAGCTCAACTCCGCACTTTTGGACCAGGATCCGAAACTTACCGAGGCGTTGACCATCGCTATCGATCGAGTCCGAAAGGTCTCCAAAGCGGCTGTCCCAAAGGGTTTCAGTGTTGAGCTCGATGACGAAGCAGTTGTCGAGCAGCGATACCAGCCGGTTGATTCGGTTGGGCTATATGTTCCGGGCGGCAAAGCTGTCTACCCATCGAGTGTGGTGATGAATGTTGTCGCAGCCCAGGAGGCGGGGGTTGCGAGGCTCGTGATTTGTTCTCCTGCTCAGGCTGAGTTTGGTGGCTTGCCACACCCCTCAATCATGGCTACGGCAAAACTTCTCGGGGTTACTGAGGTTTATGCCATCGGGGGAGCCTCCGCAATTGCAGCTCTCGCTTTTGGTGTGCCAGAGATTGGACTGGAGCCGGTTCGCATGGTCACTGGGCCCGGAAACATTTACGTGGCAACTGCAAAACGCCTACTCAGGGGAGTGATTGGCATTGATTCGGAGGCAGGACCGACCGAGATCCTGATTATTGCCGACGACTCAGCCAACCCAGAATTCTTGGCCGCCGACCTTATCTCTCAGGCCGAGCACGACGAGAATGCCGCTGCAGTGTTGGTATCGCCAAGCCAGCAGCTTCTCGAGCGAGTCCGAGCGTCCGTCACTCGACAGCTGGCCAATACCAAGAATTTGGACCGAGCCACCGTTGCACTTAGCGGAGAGCAGTCGGCTCTGGTTTTGGTCGACTCTCTGGACTCTGCTATCGAGGTGGCAAACCACTATGCGACCGAGCACCTGGAGCTGCAAACCTCGGATAACGAAGCTCTCCTGGGCAAGATCAGTAACGCAGGGGCAGTCTTTATGGGTGACTATTCGCCGGTGAGCCTCGGGGACTACCTGGCGGGTTCCAACCACGTCCTGCCAACTGGTGAGCAGGCAAAGTTTGGCCCTGGTTTGGGCGTGCACACGTTCCTCAGGCCACAGCAAATCGTTCGCTACGGCAAGTCGGGGCTTGAAAAGGTCACCGAAGCGCTTGACTTGCTTTCACAGACCGAAGGCTTGCCTGCCCACGGGCAAGCTGCACGAGTTAGGTTTTTGGATAGCTGATGTTTTGCCCATTCTGTAGACATGCAGACTCTCGAGTAATTGACTCGAGGACCTCTGACGATGGCTCCTCAATTCGCAGAAGACGCCAGTGCCCAGAGTGCCAAAAGCGCTTCACAACCATTGAGACCGCATCACTGATGGTTACCAAACGGTCTGGGGTGACCGAGCCATTCTCGAGGGACAAGATTGTCTCTGGCGTGAGAAAGGCCTGCCAAGGTAGGCCCGTGACTGATGCAGATCTCGCTCTGCTGGCTCAACAGGTGGAAGAGGCTTTGCGGTCAAGTGGTGCAGCCACCATCGAGGCGCAGGACATAGGTTTAGCGATTCTTGAGCCGCTTAGAACCCTTGATCAGGTTGCCTACATGCGATTTGCCAGCGTTTACCAGGCCTGGGCTTCGCTGGATGACTTCGAGTCCGCAATTCGTGATCTCCGAGAAGACTAGATGTATCGGTTTATCTTCAATCTGGTTTTCAAGCCGATGGATCCTGAAGCAGCCCATCATCTCGTGGCCAATGGCATGATCTGGGCTTCCAAGCTTGGGGTTCTTCGAGCTGGCAAGAGAGCGAAACCAGTTCAGGTTCTGGGTTTGAACTTTGAGAATCGCCTTGGCTTAGCGGCTGGATTTGATAAGAACGCGACCATGGTCAAGCCACTCCACGCCTTAGGTTTTGGGCACGTTGAAATCGGCACTGTGACCGCCGTTGCGCAGCCAGGTAACCCAAAGCCGCGAATGTTCCGGCTCTCCGACCAGGATGCCCTGATTAACCGCATGGGATTCAATAACGACGGCGCTGAGACCATCGCAAAGCGATTGAAAGAGCTCCGCCAGAAAAGCAAGAACCTGCCGGTGATTGGCGTCAACATCGGAAAGTCCAAGGTCACCGAGCCCTCAAATGCAGCTGCCGACTATCGCTTCAGTGCCAAGCTGCTTTCACCCTTTGCCGACTACCTGGTAGTGAACGTTTCTTCACCAAACACTCCGGGTTTGAGAGACCTGCAGCAGGTCGAATCGCTGCGTCCCATTCTCAGTGCAGTACTGGAGGAGGCTGGGGCAGTGCCGGTTCTAGTCAAGCTAGCTCCAGATCTGAGCAATGAAGACCTGCAGGCAATCCTCGAGCTGGTCCGTAACTTGAGGCTCGCTGGCGTGATTGCCGCGAACACCACTATCCGAAGAGACTTCGGAGGTGACCCAAAGGTGCTCGCTGAAGCAGGCGGCTTGAGCGGTCCGATGCTTTTCCCGCGGATGATTGAAATGCTCTCAATCATTCGATCTATTTTGGGTCCAGAGTTTGCGCTGGTTGCCGTCGGTGGAATTCACACCAAGCAGCAAGCACAACAATGCATAGACTCCGGTGCAAACCTGGTTCAGGCCTATACCGGCATGGTTTACGGCGGGCCTTTGTGGCCGCGCAGAACTGCAGTGCTCTAGAGAACTAGCAGGGGCGAGTCTCTGGTGACTTGGTTAGAGCTGGGTCTGTTTGGTAAACACCAGCTAGAACCTGATCCACCTGCTTCATCACATCAGCAGGAATCTCAACACCGCTAGCGGCAATGTTGGAGCTGATTTGCTCTGCATTGCTCGCGCCAACAATGGCCGCTGAAACTGCCGAGTTCTGAAGCACCCATGCCAAGGCGAACTGGGCCATGCTGATGCCTAGTCCATCCGCTAGTGGGCGAAGGTTTTGCACCGCGGTGAGCGTCTCATCGGTCATGAAGCGCTCAACGATTGAGGCGGTAGCAGGATCTGCACCTCGAGAGCCTGCCGGCGCAGGCTGGCCTGGCAGGTACTTCCCGGTGAGGATTCCCTGTGCCATTGGTGACCAGACAATCTGACCCAGTCCAAGCTCCACGCTGGTTGGGATGACCTCTGCCTCAATAACTCGCCACAGCATCGAGTACTGCGGTTGGTTCGAAATCAGCTTGAAGCCCATTTGGGAGGCAAGTGCCTGGCCCTGACGGATCTGGTCTGCGTTCCACTCCGAAACTCCGACGTAGAGCACTTTGCCCATGCGAACCAAGTCAGCAAAGGCCTGCATGGTCTCTTCCAGTGGAGTCTCGTAGTCGAACCTGTGTGCCTGGTAAAGGTCAACATAGTCAGTCTGCAGGCGAGTGAGTGAGCCGTTGATCGACTCAAAGATGTGCTTGCGAGATAGTCCGCAGTCATTTGGACCCTTGAGTGCCACCGGCCAGAAAACCTTGGTGAGGATCTCAATGCCCTCTCGCCGCTGACCCTTCAGTGCGCGTCCGAGGACACCTTCAGCTGCTTGGTTGGCGTAAGCATCTGCTGTGTCGAAGGTTGTAATGCCACCCTCTAGTGCGGCCTTTACGGTTGCCGTGGCCTGCTCCTCAGCAACTGAAGACGCGTGGGTCAGCCAGTTTCCATAAATCAGCTCTGAGACCTTTAGTCCAGAGTTACCCAAATAGCGATGCTTCATTGCTTCTCCTAAGTGTGATTGAAACTAACCGTCGATCTTTTCGAAACGCTTTACCTGTGGCTTTGGAATCCTGAGTGCACGCATTTGAATCGAGCGCATCGCTCCATACCAACCAAGACCTGTCTCAAGCTTGTCGGCACCGAACTTCGCAGCAGCACGCTTCTTCACTGCCCTGGAAACAAACCAGCCGTCGATAGCAACCACACCGAAGAGCCCCCACATTGCAAACAGTGAGATCAGTTGCACTTCATAACTCTCGATGAAGGTTGTCATCACAACAACGAACAGGGCAGGGAGCACTAGCTCGCCTGCAGTGAATCTTGAGTCGACGACATCGCGCACATAGCGACGCTGTGGGCCACGGTCGCGAATTGTCAAAAAGCGCTCGTCTCCAGCCATCATTCCCTCGCGGGCGCGGGTGCGCTCCTCGCGAAGTTTGATCTTCTGGGCCTCTTTGGCCTCTTTGCTTCGATCGCCAACAAGTGGGCGTCTGTTGGCTTGCTCTCGCTCTTTACGAGCGGGGGTTGGTCGGCCTTTACCTGCCTTTTCGGTGCTCTCGGACATCAAAACCTTTCGCGATCTCCCACTAGATTAGCGTCATGTCATTTATCTCTAAGCCTCTAGATGGCTCCCTGGTTGAGCCTGTAGAGAATTTTGTTGGCGAAGTCTTTTCCGAAGCCGTCGGAACCCTCGGTGAGCTAGTAAAGATCCCGGGTATTGCCTGGCCTAGTTTTGATCCCGAGCAGCTTGAGGTATCAGCCAACGCAGTGAAGCGTCTACTGGATTCACTCGAGCTTTTTGACTTTGTGGAGGTCCGACGCTCGAAAAAGCCAAATGGAGAGTTTGGTTCGCCGGCTGTTTTGGCGCGCAAGGCTGCCAGCAACGGTGCTGCGCATGTTTTGCTCTATGCCCACCACGACGTTCAGCCTCCGGGGGACAGCGCACTGTGGGAATCAGAGCCGTTTGAGGCCACCCTGAAGGGCGACAGGCTATTCGGTCGGGGCGCATCGGATGACAAGTCGGGAATCATCACCCACGTTTACTCGCTCCAGGCGTTAAAGGCCCTTGGAAAGCAGGTAGATCTTGGAATCACCGTCTTCATCGAGGGCGAAGAAGAAGCCGGCAGCGAGTCGTTCGTCAACTTCTTGGCCGACAACCGCGCTGAGCTAGCCGCAGATTTGATTGTTGTGGCGGACAGCGGGAACTGGTCGGTTGACACCCCCGCCCTAACCTCGACCCTCAGGGGAGTGGTTTCGCAAACTTTCACACTTCACACACTGGACCATGCTGTCCACTCGGGCATGTTTGGTGGACCGCTTCCCGATGCCATGACCGCCATGATCAAGCTTTTGGCGACCCTAAACGACGACAAGGGAAACGTCGCCATCAAGGGGCTAAAGAGCGTTGATGTTGCCGAGCTCCCATACTCTGAGGAAACCTTTGCAGAGCAGGCCGGCATGCTTGAGGGCGTGCAAAGACTCGGTTCAGAGTCGCTGCTGAAGCACAACTGGGGAGCGCCTTCCGTAACGGTTATCGGCCTAGACGGACCTCGAGTTGAAACCTCGTCAAATACTGCACAGCCTTCAATTCAGGCAAGAATTTCCCTTCGCCTAGCCCCGAATGAGGACCCATCCGAGGGCCTGGCCCTGCTCAAGCAGCACTTGCTTGACAATGCCCCTTGGGGAGCCAAGGTTGAGTTCGGGCACTCCGAGCAGGGGCCGGGTTATCTTGCCAAGCAAGGCTGGGGATCCCAGCTGGCCCACGAAGCCTTTAGCGCGGTGTGGCCAAACAAGTCGGTCGAGATCGGCATCGGTGGATCGATTCCTTTCATCGCCGAGTTCGCAAAATCCTTCCCAGAGGCTCAGATTCTGGTCACCGGAGTTGAAGAGCCAGATTCTCGGGCGCACTCCCCAAACGAGTCCCAGCACCTCCCAACCCTTCGCAGGGCAATTGCCGCTCAGTCTTTGATTTTGCTGCATGGGAATTCGCTCGCTAGGGCATAGTTAAACTTGCTACAGACAACGGAGGAACAATGACTCAAGCTACTTCACACGGTGTGGTTCTTACCCCAACGGCAGTTGAGAAGGTTAAGGGCTTGCTCAGCGCTGAAGGGCGCGATGACCTTCGCCTCAGAGTTGCGGTTCAGCCTGGCGGCTGCTCAGGTCTGATCTACCAGCTCTTCTTCGACGAACAGCTCGAAGAAGCCGATGCAGTTGCAACTTTTGATGGCGTAGAGGTCGTTGTAGACCAGATGAGCGTGCCCTACCTAGATGGTGCGTCGATCGATTTCGAAGACACGATTCAGAAGCAGGGCTTCACAATCGACAACCCAAATGCGGGTGGAAGCTGCGCATGCGGAGATTCCTTTAGCTAAAGGGTGTCAGAGGGCCATTTTCCACCGGGTCTTCGCTTAGACTTAAGGCGTCTGAATTCGCAGAAGGATGTCTTACTTGAAAAAGCTTCACCGCCGAATCGCGGCACTGGGAGTCTCACTTTCAGCCGCTGTGCTCCTTACCGGCTGTTCTCCTGAGCTAGAGCGTGGTTTTCTTCCCGACTCATGGGGTGTAACAAATCACACCGACCGCATCATCAATCTTTGGAACACCTCCTGGATTGTTCTTATGCTCGTTGGTCTTCTTTCCTGGGGTCTGATGGCATGGGCTTTGGTGGTTTACCGCCGACGCAAGGGCGAGACATTCATTCCTCAGCAGTTGCGCTACAACATGCCAATTGAGACCTTGTTTACTGTTGTCCCTCTGATTCTTGTGGTGGGCTTTTTCGCCTTCACGGCCAGAGACATGACCGCCATTGAGGCAAAAACCGAGAACCCAGACGTCACCATTGAGGTTGTCGCGAAGCAGTGGAGCTGGGACTTCAACTACGTCAACGAAAATGTTTACTTCTCCGGTATCCAGGCTCAGTTCACTGGCACCGAAGAGAACATCATGGAAACCCTTCCAACTCTTTACCTTCCAGTAGGCAAGTCGGTCCAGATCGACCTGACTTCCCGCGATGTTATTCACTCCTTCTGGGTAGTGGACTTCCTTTACAAGAAGGACATGTTCCCGGCCATGACAAACCACATGTACTTCACTCCGCTGAAGGAGGGCACCTACGTAGGTAAGTGTGCCGAGCTTTGTGGCGAGTATCACTCGATGATGCTTTTCAACGTCAAGGTAGTTTCCGAGGCTGAGTACCTAGCCCACACTGCTGCATTGGCAGCCGCTGGAAATGTAGGACAGCTCTCAACCGAATATGACCGCAATCAGAACCTTCCTGGCGGCGACCCAGGCAAGAGGGGATAAGGACAATGGCTACTCTTACCGACACCCAGGTTGCTCCCGGAACCAAGGCTCCTAAGCGTTCCAAGGGACAGATTCTTGTCGATTGGCTAACTACCACTGACCACAAGAAGATCGGTTACCTATACCTGATCACATCCTTCATCTACTTCATGATTGCCGGAGTTATGGCGCTGATCATCCGCGCTCAGCTAACACTCCCCGGACTAGAGATCGTGGCATCAAAGGAGCAGTACAACCAGCTCTTCACAATGCACGGCACCATCATGCTCTTGATGTTTGCAACCCCGCTGTTTGCTGGGTTCGCGAACGTGATTATGCCCGTTCAAATCGGTGCTCCGGACGTTGCCTTCCCGCGTCTGAACGCAATCGCATACTGGCTGTTCAGCTTCGGTAGCTTGATTGCAGTTTCGGGCTTCTTTACCCCTCAGGGAGCTGCGTCGTTCGGTTGGTTCGCCTACGCTCCGCTATCCAACACAACATTCTCCCCGGGCATCGGTGGAGACCTGTGGGTGTTCGGACTGGCGATGAGCGGTTTCGGAACCATTTTGGGTGGCGTGAACTTCATCACAACCATCATCACAATGCGTGCTCCTGGAATGACGATGTGGCGCATGCCAATCTTCACCTGGAACACCTTGGTCACCTCAATTTTGGTCATCATGGCCTTCCCGCCACTTGCCGCAGCACTGTTTGCACTTGGCGCTGACAGGACCATGGGCGCTCACATCTTCGACCCAGCAAATGGCGGAGCAATGCTCTGGCAGCACCTGTTCTGGTTCTTCGGGCACCCAGAGGTTTACATCATTGCGCTTCCATTCTTTGGAATCGTTTCTGAGATCTTCCCGGTCTTCTCCCGCAAGCCGATCTTTGGTTACAAGACTCTGGTTTACGCAACCATCGCGATTGCCGCTCTTTCAATGACCGTATGGGCTCACCACATGTATGTGACCGGTCAGGTATTGCTGCCGTTCTTCGCCTTCACCACGATGCTTATTGCTGTACCGACCGGTGTGAAGATCTTCAACTGGATCGGCACTATGTGGAAGGGTTCAATTACCTTTGAAACTCCGATGCTATTCAGCCTCGGCTTCCTGGTTAGCTTCGTGTTCGGTGGTTTGACCGGTGTAATCTTGGCTTCACCCGCTTTGGACTTCCACCTGTCTGACAGCTACTTCGTGGTTGCTCACTTCCACTACGTGGTCTTCGGAACCGTTGTCTTTGCAATGTTCGCTGGCTTCTACTTCTGGTGGCCTAAGTTCACCGGCAAGATGCTGAACGAGCGTCTTGGAAAGTGGCACTTCTGGCTACTGTTCGCAGGATTCCACATCACATTCCTAATCCAGCACTGGCTGGGAGTTATCGGCATGCCTCGTCGCTACGCGACCTACTTGCCAGAGGATGGCTTTACCGAGATGAACATCCTGTCGACCGCGGGTGCTGTGATCCTTGCTCTGTCGATGATCCCATTCCTGTTCAACGTTTGGATCACCTACCGCAAGGGCGTAATGGTTGGGCTCAAGGACCCATGGGGCTATGGTCGCTCACTCGAGTGGGCAACAGAGTCACCATTCCCTCGTCACAACTTCCATCAAATTCCTAGAATTCGATCCGAGTCTCCAGCGTTCGATTTGAACCACCCGGAGTATGCGGCTCCTGAGGCAAAGGCTTCCTACGCCAAGGAGGGACGCATCTAATGAAGACCAACATTGTCGTTCTGCTTGTAATGGCTGCCTACTTTGCCGTGGCCGACATTGCATACGCAATCATGACCTACGAGGCATATGGAGCCGTGGAGCCTATTGGCACCGCTGCAATGGGATTGCTTGTCATCCTCTCGGTTTTTATCGCCTACTACCTCTACAGCGGCATGAAGCGCTCCGCGACATTGCCTGAGGACAGAAACGATGGAAACATCGAGGATGAGTCTGGGGAGATGGGCTTCTACAGCCCATGGAGCTGGTGGCCGCTTGCACTTGGTTTGGCTCTAGCGATTCTCTTCACTGGCCTAGCTGTTGGGTCTTGGGTGATCTTCATCGCGATTCCGTTCGCGCTGGTTTCAGTTATCGGATTCGTTTTCGAATACGACCGCTACGCTCACGCTCACTAAGCAGCTGTTTCACCCAGAGCCTGTAGTGATCGATTCCTAGACTGGGTTTCGAGAGCACGATTGGTTGCCTAAGGCTCTAAGCCTGCATTCTGCATGAGTCGAATTCCCATCCACCGCACCCCCGATTTGCCAAAGCTTCGAACCCTTCGGTAACGAATGTCAGATTCCGGTGTTATTGTTTAGGACTCGGAGCAATCCGAGACAGTTACTGATACAACTCAACATGGGGATGATCGGTTTCGACACTGTAGTGATGAGTGAATGAAGCGGGTCGAGGATGCACAGTTATCTCGTAAACGATCTGTGCAAAACAATAGGTGCCAATACAAAGCGCGCCGACTTCGCCCTAGCTGCATAGCTAGCCCCGAAGTCCGTCTGACTAGGTTTGATTTCGTCCTAGACCCAGACGTCATTTAGAAATCTTGCTGGTTGCCTGCGTCACAGGGTCAACCGGGACTTTTACTGTGACTGGGCCTGTCTGCGTAGTTGCTTCAGACAAATTCAGG
>CAZQHT010000004.1:7285-32635 GCA_964593635.1 uncultured Aquiluna sp. | reverse complement strand
CGCGGCGCATACTCCGGCGGTATTGGCTGGATCGGAAAAGACGGGTCCATGGATCTTGGGATGGTAATTCGAACCGCAATCTTCGAGGGCAGCACAGTCACAATCGGCATCGGGGGAGGAATCACGAGCGACTCGATTCCTCAGGCAGAGCACGCCGAGATTCAACTCAAGGCTCGGGCGTTGGTTTCGGAGCTTTCAGCTTCTGTGGCTTGGTAACCTTTACGGGTTGAAATCTGAGGTGTTCGGTGCGTGAAGAGTACGAGTTTGAAGCTATCCAGCAGCGTTGGCTGCCAGTTTGGGATGAGCTAAAGCCTTTCGATTCCTCAAAGCTGGGGGATGCTCGCCCAAAGAAGTACGTGCTCGACATGTTCCCCTACCCATCGGGCGATCTGCACATGGGGCACGCTGAGGCTTACGCACTCGGAGACGTGATCTCCCGCTACTGGGTGCAGCGCGGATACAACGTTATGCACCCCATCGGCTGGGATGCCTTCGGTCTTCCTGCTGAGAATGCAGCTATCAAGCGCGGCCTAGACCCGCGCGCCTGGACCTATGAAAACATCGCGCAGCAGAAGTCCTCAATGCGTCGCTATGCGTGCAGCTTTGACTGGGACCGTGTGCTGCAGACCAGCGACCCGATCTATTACCGCTGGAATCAATGGCTGTTTCTCGAGTTCTACAAGCGTGGTCTTGCCTACCGCAAGAACTCAAATGTGAACTGGTGCCCGTCTTGCCAAACGGTTCTGGCTAACGAGCAGGTGGTTCAGGGCCTTTGTGAGCGTTGCGACACCCAAGTGACCAAGAAGGCACTCACTCAGTGGTACTTCAAGGTAACTGACTATGCCGATCGACTACTTGATGACCTTGACTCGCTAGAGGGCAAGTGGCCTGCAAAGGTTCTCACCATGCAGCGCAACTGGATCAATCGTTCGGTTGGCGCGAATGTTGATTTTGTTGTTGAAGGTCGAACCACTCCAATAACCGTTTTCACCACGCGTCCAGACACCCTTTACGGGGCAACCTTCATGGTCGTGGCTGCCGACTCAGATCTTGCTTCAGAGCTCGTGGTCGATTCCCCAGCACATGTTCGCATGGAGTTCGTCAGCTATCTCGAGAAGGTAAAGCAGGCGAATGACATTGAGCGTCTTGCCACCGATCGTGAAAAGTCTGGTGTCTTCCTTGAGCGTTACGCGATCAACCCGCTAAGCGGTGAGCGATTGCCGATTTGGGTGTCGGACTATGTGCTTGCCGACTACGGCACCGGAGCCATCATGGCGGTTCCAGCTCATGACCAAAGAGACATGGACTTCGCAAAGGCCATGGGGCTGCAGGTCCGAACAGTTGTTGATACCGGTGAGGAGAATCCAGAGCTGACATTCGTTGCCACCGCTGGCGATGGCCAATTGGTTAACTCGGGTGAACTGAACGGCCTAGACAAGACCGCAGCCATTTTGAAAGCTATCGAGATTCTTGAGGCCAAGGGAACTGGATCGCAGGCAAAGAACTTTAGGCTTCGCGATTGGCTAATCTCCAGGCAGCGCTACTGGGGAACCCCAATCCCAATCATCCACTGCCAATCCTGCGGAGAGGTTCCGGTTGACCAAGCGCTTCTTCCGGTGGAACTTCCACCAAGCGCCGGCCTTGACCTATCGCCAAAGGGAACCTCACCGCTAGGAGCAGCTGAGGACTGGGTCAATGTTGCATGTCCAAAGTGTGGCGCTCCAGCGCGTCGCGACAGCGACACCATGGATACCTTTGTAGATAGTTCCTGGTATTTCCTTCGCTATCTGTCTCCAAACTCCGAAGAGTTTGCCTTTGACCCAGAGCAGGCGAAGGCATGGGCTCCCGTTGACCAGTACGTCGGTGGAGTAACCCATGCCATCTTGCACCTGCTCTACGCGAGGTTCTTTACCAAGGTTCTGCATGACATGGGGCTGATTGATTTTGAAGAGCCATTCACAAGGCTTCTCAACCAGGGCATGGTGCTGATGAATGGCTCGGCCATGAGTAAGTCCAGGGGCAACCTGGTCAGACTCAGCGAGCAGTTGGATGAGCACGGGGTTGATGCCATCAGATTGACCATGGCATTTGCAGGTCCTCCAGAGGATGACATTGACTGGGCAGATGTTTCGCCAGGATCGAGCTCTAAGTTCCTAGCCAGGGCTTGGCGCATCGCGCAGGACGTGACCAGCCCAGTTGGTGTCGATTTCTCAACTGGCAACCCAGAGCTGCGGAAGATTGTCCACCAGTTCCTGGTGCAGTTCCCTGAGTCAATCGAGGGATTCAAGTTCAATGTTGGCGTTGCGAAGGCCATGGAGCTAACCAACGCGCTTCGCAAGGCCATCGATACCGGTTGTGGCCCGGCGGACCCTGCCGTCCGAGAAGGCGCAGAGGAGCTTGCCAAGGCTTTGTCGCTGTTTGCTCCTTATTCTTCGGAGGACATGTGGCGACTTCTTGGGCACGCACCTGGCGTAGCGCTTGCTCAGTTCAGCGCCGCTGACCCTGGACTACTGGTTCAAGACAGAGTGGTGGCAGTGGCGCAGGTCGATGGTAAGTTCCGGGACCGCTTCGAAGTAAGCGTTGATGTAACCGAGGATGAGCTCAGAGCGTTAGCTATTGCCTCGGAGAATGTTCAGCGATCACTTCTGGGCAAGGAGATCGCGAACGTTATCGTTCGGGCTCCGAAGCTTGTGAACATCGCCACCAAGTAGCCAGTTCTCAACCGCTCGGTAACTCTCGTCAGAGAGTCTTTGACTTCTTCTTCATGCTGAAGCAATGGAAACAGTGAAGCAGTGGATCTCATCGCTAAGTCAGTCTCAAAGAAGCAAGCTCCTGCTCAGCCTGGCCGCGCTTGTGGCAGTGGGCTATTGGTTTTTGAATCAACCTGCCACTGAGATTGAGCCAGCACCAGAAGAAGCGTCAGTTTCATTCTCTGGCGTTGTTCAAGTTCACGTGGTCGGCGAGATAGCTTCTCCTGGCCTCTATGAACTTGCTTTGGGCTCAAGGGTTGAGGACGCAATCAAGGCTGCTGGCGACTTTCTCCCAGGTGCAGTTCAGCACAGTGTGAACCTTGCTCGAACCCTCTCCGACGGGGAGCAAATCGTTGTGTTGGGGGAGAAGGATCTTGAGTCAGGGGAGACCGGCGGCCTAGTTTCACTGAATCGCTCTGACCTCGAACAGCTAGACAAGCTCCCTGGTGTCGGACCCGCTCTTGCAGCAAGGATTATCGACCTCCGAACCCAGCTCGGATCATTCTCTGACGTTCGGCAGCTAAGAGAGGTGAGTGGAATTGGCGAGAAGTTGTTCGCCAACCTAAAGGATCTAGTCACACTGTGATCGCGTTTGCGATCGCTCTATGGTCCTTGCTGTGGCTTAGCGCCCCACCGGGGCAAGAGTCTGCAATCAAGAGCTCCTATCCGTTGGTCTCTTCGGTCGAACAGGTTCGGTCGGCCTTTCTTTCACTGATCGGCTTTAATCCAAGCGACTCGAAGGCGCTAGTAGCCGGCTTGGCGATCGGAGAGCGAACGTTGCTCTCCGAGCAGACGGCAGAGCAGATGCGTGATTTGTCCCTCACTCACTTAGTCGCAGTCTCTGGCGCAAACCTTGCCATCGTCATCGGAGCGGTGTGGTTTCTGACCGCTTACCTTGGCTTTAGTCGCAACCTTCGCTTCTCAACTGGGCTTATCGCGATGTGCGGGTACGTATTGCTAGTTGGTCCTGAATCATCAGTAATCAGGGCCGCCACGATGGCCCTGTTTGTCACGGTTGCGATGTGGCTTGGCAGAGGATCCTCGCCTTTGCACGCGCTGGCATTGGCAATCTCAGTGCTGCTTCTTCTCGACCCAGGCATTGCGACCGACTTTGGTTTTTCCCTCAGCGCTATCGCCACGGCTGGATTGCTGGTCGCCGCTGGTCCGATTTTTGAAATCCTCAAGTCAAAAATGCCGGAGTGGCTGGCTCTTGGCCTTGCCGCTGCCTTCTCGGCTCAACTATTCACAACTCCAATCCTTTTGATGCTGCAACCTGGACTTCCGCTCTATGCAGTCTTGGCAAACCTGCTCGTTGAACCGGTTGTTGCACCGGTGACAATTCTGGGAATCTCCTCCGCTGTTCTAGCCATGCCAGCTCCAATTCTTGCCAAATTAGGCATCGAGTTGGGAAGCCTAGGAACAGGCTGGATTGTTCTGGTCTCTAATCAACTATCTGAATTGCCATTTGTTCGCATCCACTTTGTTGGCGGGCCAGCTGGTGTTGCCATAGCGGCCTCGGTTGTTGTTCTAACCGCCGCCTACTTCACTTTGGAGGGTCCAGAGTTGAAGCGCCTATTGCTGCTTGCGATTGGCGGAGTTGCTCTGGTCGGCGCGGCCTTGTCTGTTTTTGATGTGCTGCGCTCCAACAGGATTCATCAAACCTGGGACGTTCTCAACTGCGATGTGGGCCAGGGAGATGCACTGCTTCTTAGGAGCGCTAATGCGGTTGCACTGATCGATGTGGGTCCGGACCCAACCCTGCTGAAAGCGTGCCTTGGGACTGCTTCGGTCAGGCGGATTGACCTGCTGATTATCAGTCACTATGACGCCGATCACGTAGCTGGAATTGATGCGCTGGAGGGCATAGAAATTGGCCTGGCTGTTTTACCTGGGTTCGAGGACGATCGACCTTTGGCCGACAAAGTTCAGCGGCGAATGGATCAGTGGGCGCAGTCTCAGACCATTGGGCAACGAGGCATGTCTGGCGAGCTCGGTAGCTGCCGCTGGTGGATCCTTGAGCCAAGCTTCAATGCCTCGGAGGCGTCCGACAGCAATGATGCCTCGTTAGTGGCTTTGTTTGACTGCGAGGACTACCGATTGCTCGCACTGGGCGATCTGGGGGAGCAGGGTCAGAATCGGCTGCTGGCAAGCTCAGCTTCAATTCTCAAGGCAGCCACACCTCTGGTCCTGAAAGTCGCTCATCACGGCTCTGCCGACCAATCCAGAGAGCTACACGAGTACTTGGCTCCCAAAGTCGCGCTTGTCTCAGTGGGTGCTAATCGGTTCGGACATCCGACCGATCGAGTGCTTCGAATACTCAACTCAACCGGGACAAGCGTCTTCAGGACCGACCAGGAGGGGGCTGTCTCGGTTCAGGCAGGTGTCGATGGGCTCAGTGTCGGCACCGGAGGTAAACTGACCAGATGAGCCAAGGAAAGACGGTTAGCTGGAATCAAATAGCCAGCGCACCGCTAATCCTGGTCTCGGGGCCAGAGTCCTATCTGGCATCACGAGCAATCTCATCGCTCAAGAAGACTCTTAGGAACGAGAATCCCAACCTCGAAGTCACCGAGGTCTCGGATGGGGATTACTCCGCAGGGCTTCTAGTGTCCCTTGCAACTCCTTCACTATTCGCTGAACCTCGACTGATCATTATTCAGTCAGCATCCGAGGGCTTGCTCGCAGATCTTGAGCAATATCTACAGCTGGGCGTTGACGAATGCACCGTAGTCGTGCGGATTCCCAACGCCGTCGGTCATAACGGCAAGGTGAAATCAACGCTTGCGCCAAAAGCGCTAAATGTGGTTTGTGACGAAATGAAGAAGGATGCGGATCGAGCCAGCTTTGTTGTCGCGGAGTTCAAGGCACTTGGACTAACTATTGACACTCAGGCAACCAAGGCTCTTCTGAATGCTTTCAGTTCAGATCTTGGAGAATTGGGGGCCGCCTGTTCTCAGCTTTCCTTTTCTGGCAAAAGCAAAATCGATCTTGAGCTGGTTGAACGAACATTTCAAGGGCGCGTTGAGACCAATGCTTTCAAGATTGCAGACGCAGCTCTTGCCGGTGATGCCTCAGAAGCAATCAGGCTCTATCGGCATGGTTTTGCAACCGGTATCGACAACGTGGCCCTCACCGCAGCGCTAGCCATGAGGGTTAGGACGCTTGCAAAGCTGTTCAACAACGCCAACTCCCAAGCTGCGGCTTTGGGAATGGCGCCTTGGCAACTGGATAAAGCACGCAAGGAAGTCCGGCTTTTCACCGAGGAATCTCTCACGGCTTTGGTTGAACTAGTGGCTCAGACGGATGCGGACGTCAAGGGAGCTTCACGAGAGCCTGAGTATTCCGTGGAGCGCCTTATTCTGGCGATGGCCCGAAAATGAAAAAACCGGGCCTCAGCCCGGTCTTTATCAAAAGAAATCTTTAGAGAGCAGCTACCTTCTTGGCGATTGCGCTCTTGCGGTTGGCTGCCTGGTTCTTGTGAATGACACCCTTTGAAACAGCCTTGTCAAGCTTGCGAGTTGCTGCAGCTAGCGCCGCAGCTGCTGCGCTCTTGTCGCCTGAGGTTGCTGCCTCGCGAGCAGCGCGCACAGCGGTCTTGACCTCTGAGCGAACAGCCTTGTTGCGCTCTTCAGCCTTCTGGTTGGTGCCGATGCGCTTGATGTTGGACTTGATGTTTGCCATGTTTCACTTTCTTAGGCGAGAAAAACTTTTCCTGGGAAAACCCAAAAGACTTGCCAAACACTACCAGTTTGCCTTCTTATGGGCAAGCACCGTGCGAGAATACCCTCTGTTCCCAATCTATTTCTAGAGGTTAGCTTGTCTCCTATCGCACGTAACGGCCTGATCCCATCGCAGACCGACCCGCAGATGATTAGGAACTTTTGCATCATCGCGCACATCGATCACGGCAAGTCCACCTTGGCTGACCGCATGCTGCAGCTAACCGGCATTGTTGATGCGCGACAGATGCGCGATCAGTACCTGGATCGGATGGACATCGAGCGCGAGCGCGGAATCACCATCAAGTCCCAGGCGGTGAGATTGCCTTGGGAGCTAGACGGCAAGACTTACGCACTGAACATGATCGACACTCCCGGTCACGTTGACTTCACCTATGAGGTTTCCAGGTCGCTTGCAGCGTGCGAAGGAGCTGTTCTTCTCGTAGATGCTGCTCAGGGAATTGAGGCGCAGACTCTCGCCAATCTTTATCTCGCAATGGAAAACGATCTCGAGATCATTCCAGTTCTAAACAAGATCGACCTTCCTGCTGCGCAGCCTGAGAAGTATGCCGAGGAACTTGCCAGCCTTATCGGTGGAGACCCCGCTGACTGCTTGAGGGTTTCCGGGAAGACTGGAATGGGTGTTGCGGAGTTGCTTGATGTAATCATCGGCAAGGTTCCTGCACCAAAGGGAGATCCCGACGCACCTGCTCGAGCGATGATTTTCGACTCGGTTTATGACTCTTATCGCGGAGTGGTGACCTATGTCCGAATGATTGACGGCAAGCTCAGCCCTCGCGAGCAAATCACGATGATGTCCACCAAGGCTAACCACGAGCTCTTGGAGATTGGCGTCATCAGCCCAGAGCCTGTTGTGACCAAGGGTCTTGGCGTGGGCGAGGTTGGCTACCTAATCACTGGTGTGAAGGATGTTCGACAGTCCAAGGTTGGTGACACCGTTACCACCAAGCTCAACCCAGCAAGTCTTCCGCTGAAGGGCTATGGCGAACCAAAGCCAATGGTGTTCTCCGGAATCTACCCAATCGATGGCAGCGATTACCCGAATCTGCGCGAGGCACTAGACAAGCTGCGGCTTTCTGACGCCAGCTTGGTGTATGAACCAGAGACTTCAGTTGCCCTTGGATTCGGTTTCCGCTGTGGCTTCCTTGGGCTACTTCACCTCGAGATCATCACCGAGCGACTAGAGCGAGAGTTCAATCTCTCGCTGATTGCAACTTCTCCCTCTGTGGTCTACAAGGTCAAGCGTGAGGATGGCACTGACTTTGTTGTGACCAACCCATCCGAGTTTCCAGAGGGCAAGATCAAGGACGTCCAGGAGCCGATGGTGAAGGCCACAATCCTCTCTCCAAAGGATTATGTCGGCACCATCATGGAGCTCTGCCAAACCAAGCGTGGAACTCTGATTGACATGCAGTATCTAGGAGAGGATCGCGTTCAGCTTCGCTACAGCCTCCCGCTTGCAGAGATCGTCTTCGACTTCTTTGATCAGCTCAAGAGCAAGACTCAGGGCTACGCCTCATTGGACTACGAGGAGTCTGGCTACGCCTCCGGTGACCTCGTGAAGGTTGATCTATTGCTTCAGGGCGAGAAGGTGGACGCATTTAGTTCTATTGTCCACAAGGACAAGGCTTATAACCACGGCACCCGTATTGCAGCGAAGCTTCGAGACCTCATTCCTAGGCAGCAGTTCGAGGTTCCTATTCAGGCGGCCGTGGGTTCCCGAATCATTGCGCGTGAAACAATCAGGGCTGTTCGCAAGGACGTTCTTTCAAAGTGTTACGGCGGTGACATCACACGAAAGCGCAAACTCCTTGAGAAGCAAAAGGAGGGAAAAAAGCGCATGAAGATGGTGGGTCGAGTCGAGGTTCCACAAGAAGCCTTTATTGCGGCTTTGTCCTCTGACGAGGGCAAGGGCGAGAAGAAGAAGTAGTTGGCAACTCCACTTCCGCTTGGAGACCCCTGGCCAAAGGACAATCGCCTAGAGCCAATCCGCGATTCCGGGAGCTTCCATGCATATGTGCACATCCCTTTTTGTGACGTGCACTGCGGGTACTGCGACTTCAATACCTACACCGCAAAAGAAATTGGACCGGTAAAGCAAGCCGATTTCCATCTGCCGCTGATTCAAGAGATCGACTTCTCAAAGCAGGTATTAGCGGACTCTGGAATCGTTATGCCAGCGCTGAGCAGCATCTTTTTTGGAGGAGGAACGCCATCACTATTTTCAATAGACCAGATAAAGGCTCTACTGGATTCGCTAACCGCTTCGCATGGAGTGCTACCGAATGCGGATATCACCATCGAGGCAAACCCTGACACTGTTGACCAGAGTTATCTCAACGAGCTTGCCTCAATCGGGGTGAATCGAGTCAGCGTTGGGGTCCAGTCATTCGACAAAGACGTGCTGCGCACCCTGGATCGAACGCACGATGCGGACTTGGTTCCACAGGTAATCGAGTGGGCTAAGAGTGCCGGGCTAAGAGTGAGTGTGGATTTGATTTACGGAGCACCAGGTGAATCGATTGCTTCTTGGACTGACACCTTGAGCCGGGCAATTGACCTAGGAACCGAGCATGTCTCTGCCTATGCCCTGATTGTTGAACCAGGTACAAAACTTGCCGCTCAAATCAGACGCGGTGATGTTTCAGAGCCAGATGATGACTTGACGGCCGAGAAGCAAGAGCTAGCGGCGAGCATGCTCGAGGCCGCGGGATTTCACTGGTACGAGGTTGCGAACTGGGGTGTTCCATCAATCCACAACAAGGCCTACTGGTACTCGAAGAATTGGTGGGGATACGGACCTGGCGCCCACTCTCACATTCAAGGAAACAGGTTCTGGAATCGCAAGCACCCGCTTGCGTACCAGCAGTCTCTTGCGAGCGGCTCACCGGCTCAGGGTATCGAGCTTATTGATGAGCGAACCCACCTAGAGGAGCGCCTGATGCTGGAGCTTCGGTGCATCGATGGAACCGATTTGGGTCTTTTGAAGGCACTGAACATTCCAGCTGAAAAGGTTTCAGCTGCACTTGCTGAAGGTCAGCTTGTGCTTCTTCCTGAGTCTCGAATTGCAGTTAGCGCAAAGGGCAGATTGCTAATTGATGGCTTGGTGCTGAATCTTCTAACTTGACGGCATCTGCCTTAGAATTGGCACTCGAGGTAGGTGAGTGCCAATGATTCCAGACAGATCCCTAGAGGTCCTGCGTGCAATCGTTCAGGACTTCATTTACTCAAATCAGCCGGTTGGCTCTAAGGCGCTCTTGGATCGACACCCGATGGGC
This sequence comes from uncultured Aquiluna sp., assembly GCA_964593635.1. Taxonomy (GTDB): domain Bacteria; phylum Actinomycetota; class Actinomycetes; order Actinomycetales; family Microbacteriaceae; genus Aquiluna. The sequence goes on along the minus strand of CAZQHT010000004.1, from coordinate 22,867 downwards.
GTCTCCGCCGCAACAATTCGCAACGACATGGCTCTTTTAGAAGAGGAAGAGCTCATCGTGGCTCCTCACACTTCGGCAGGGCGAATTCCCACCGATAAGGGATATCGTCTATTTGTCGACCGCCTGGGTGATGTGAAGCCGTTGTCCTCTGCCGAAAAGTCGGCCATCGAGGGATTCCTCGCAAGCGCGACCGACTTGGATGATGTCGTTGAGCGAGCTGCTCGGCAGCTAGCCCAGCTAACCAATTCGCTTGCTTTGGTGCAGTACCCATCTCTAGCTCAGGGTTCGGTGAGGCACATCGAACTGATGCCGATTGGAACTCAGCGCGCTCTGCTAATGCTCATCAACGACTCTGGGCGAATTCAGCAAGTCCAAATTGAGGCCGGGCAGGAGATTGACGACTCGCTCATTCAGGAACTGCGCGGGCGACTAAACGGCATGCTTGTTGGCTCGAAACTCTCGGATGTGAAGCGCAAGTTAGTTTCGGTCTCAAGCGAGTTTGCTCCGGCGCGGAAGGCATTTGTCGACGCGGTTGTAGAGGCGCTGCAGTCCATGGTTGAGGAGAACAGACAGGAGAAGTTGGTGGTCTCGGGCTCTGCGAACCTAGTGAAGCAAGGCGGAGATTTCTCAGGAGATTTGTCATCTGTGCTGGAGGCAATCGAAGAGCAGGTAGTTCTGCTTCGACTATTGAACGAGTTGCAGGCAGATCAGCACGGAGTCGCATTGAGAATCGGCAATGAGATTGGGGTAGATGGGCTTTCGCACGCGTCTCTGGTTGTTACCGGATACGAGAACCGCGGTGCTGAGGTGGCCAAGTTGGGTGTCATGGGCCCAACCCGAATGGACTACTCCGGAAACATTGCTTCAGTTCGTGCTGTTGCAAGGTATCTGACACGAATTCTGGAGGGTAACGCTTGAGCGATCACTATGAGGTGCTTGGTGTTAACCGCGATGCCAGCTCGGATGAGGTAAAGAAGGCTTACCGAAAGCTAGCTCGTGAGCTTCACCCAGATGTCAATCCTGATCCAGCAGCTGCTGAGCGTTTCAAATTAGTAACTCACGCCTACGAGGTGCTCTCTGATGACAACGCTCGATCTTCGTATGACCGAGGCGGGGCTCAGGGCTTTGGCCTCGGCGACATCTTCGAATCATTCTTTGGTGGCGGTGGTCAGCGCGGACCTCAATCTCGTGCCCAGCGAGGACAGGACGCACTGCTTCGGGTTGACCTAGATCTTCCGGAGGCCGTCTTCGGCGTGGAGAAGACTCTCACCATCGATACAGCCGTTCTCTGTGGAGTTTGCAACGGTTCCTGCTGCAAACCAGGAACCTCCCCAAGAGTCTGCGATGTGTGTCGTGGCTCTGGCCAGATTCAGCGCCAGGTGCAGTCCTTCATGGGCGTCATGGTCACCACTGCTCCGTGCAACTCATGTCGTGGCAGCGGTGAGATTATTCAAGACCCTTGCGTTAGCTGCCGCGGCCAGGGCCGAGTTCGAGCGCAGCGTGATCTTGAACTCTCAATCCCTGCGGGTGTTGCAGACGGTATGAGACTTCATTTGAGTGGTCAGGGTGAGGTCGGCTTCGCGGGTGGTCCGGCCGGGGACATTTACCTGGAGATGTCTGTTCGTCCACACGCTGTCTTTGGGCGTGATGGCGATGACCTAGTTGCACACCTCGAGGTTCCCGTTGCCGACGCTGCTCTTGGTTTTGAGGTCGAGATTGAAACTCTCGATGGTTCACGGCAAGTTGAAGTCAAGGCTGGTGTTCAGCACGGAGAGGTGATTCTCCTGAAGGGCCTCGGAGCCAACAGGGTCAGGTCGAAGGGCCGCGGAGACCTTCGGCTTGAAGTTCGGATTCTTACCCCGACAAGGCTAGACGGCAAGCAGAAGTCGATCTTCAAGCAGCTCCGTGAGCTTCACAAAGAAGATCAGCCACGACTTGGCTCAAGAAGAGTTCGAGGTCGCTTCTAGTGCATTGGTTCTATGAGCCCTCCCTTACTCCAGACCAAGCTGAGTTCAGCCCCACTGAAGCAGCCCATGCCAAGGCGCTGCGCCTCAGGGAGGGCGAGCAGATTGCCCTAACTGATGGCAAGGGGATGGTTGCCTTCGCTGAGGTAGTCAGAGAGACTCCAGTCCTCTTTCAAATTCACCACACGGCAGCCGATTCAGCCTCTAGCCCTAGGTATCACCTGATTCAAGCTTTGGCCAAGAATGACCGCGATGAGATGGCCTTGCAGTCCTCAGTCGAACTTGGCGCAGCATCCGTCACGCCATGGCAATCATCCCGGTCTATTGTTCGCTGGGATCAAAAGGCGGAGCGCAATCGAGACCGTTGGCAGGCGATAGCCGTTGAGGCGATGAAGCAGTCTCAGCAGTCTCACCTTTGCAAAGTCGAGCCTCTATCGAGCACCAAACAACTCAGGCCGACTGGCGTCGGTTTAGTGCTTGACCCTAGGGCCTCATTGACTCTGGACCAGTTGTCATTCGCTGAGGACTACACCATTGTGGTCGGGCCAGAAGGTGGCATTACTGATGAGGAGCTCTCCTCCTTGGAGACTGCCGGTTTTTCGAGAGTGAGACTCGGTAGCTCTGTACTCCGAGCTTCAACCGCTGGTCCTGCTGCTATAGCTGCCCTATCTGCCCTGCATGGCAGTTTTCGAATCTAGGATGGTGTCTGAAATGGAATGCATCTTCTGCAAGATCGCCAGCGGCCAGCTCGGTACTGAGCTCATCGCTGAAAATGAGCACGCGGTCGCGTTCAGAGACATCAGCCCCCAGGCTCCGGTGCACATTCTTTGCGTTCCAAAGAAACACTGCAAGGACATCTCTGAGCTCTCAAGTTCGGACGAACTGAACGGCCTGTTTTCATTGATTCGCGAGGTTGCGAAGGGGCAAACTGACGGCCAGTTCCGACTTCAGTTCAACACTGGCGAGCGCGAGGGCCAATCCGTATTCCACGTCCATGCTCATGTGCTGAGCGCGAGATCAAACTAGATGTCGGTTCTCTTTACTGTGCCCAAGGTAGCCTTGCTTGATTTGTTAGGCGCTGAGGACAAACTCATTCGCCAGCTCGAACGGGAGTATCCATCAATCCGGATTCAAAACCGTGGACACGAGTTCTCAATCGAGGGAACCGAGTCAGACGCACTCAGGGCCAAGTCAGTGATTATGGAGCTTGCAAGCATGATCCAACTCGGGCTAGCGCCCGATGAGCGTTCGGTTTCTGAATCGGTAAAGATTTCTGCAGCATCCGAGTCACCCTCCAAGATTCTTGGTACCGGGGCAATCACCACACCTGGAAAAGTGGTTAGAGCGAAGACTCTTGGGCAAAAGCAGTACCTCGAGGCCATCGATCAGAACACGATAACTTTCGGCATTGGCCCAGCGGGCACTGGAAAAACTTACCTAGCAGTCGCAAAGGCTGTCGCAGCTCTTTATGGACGACAGGTCTCGAGGATCATCCTTACACGTCCCGCTGTAGAGGCGGGGGAGCGGTTGGGCTTCTTGCCAGGAACTCTGAGCGAAAAGATTGATCCATACCTGAGACCCCTGTTTGATGCGCTGCAAGAAATGCTTGAACCAGAGGCTACGACTCGCCTCATTCAGTCTGGTGTTATTGAGGTTGCCCCGCTTGCCTACATGCGCGGAAGAACCCTAAATGACTCATTTGTCATCTTGGACGAGGCTCAGAACACTACTGGTGAGCAAATGAAGATGTTCCTAACCCGACTGGGATTTGGATCAAAGATGGTTATCACCGGCGATGTGACCCAGATCGATCTCCCTGGAGGCAAGTCTGGACTCAATAGCGCAACCCGAGTACTTAGCGGGGTCGAAGGCCTACACATTGCGAGGTTGAGCTCTAAGGATGTTGTGAGGCACGAATTGGTGACGCGTATTGTTGAGGCCTACGACCTAGCGGAGGATAAGTGAGCATCGAGCTTTCCAACGAATCCGAAATCGAGTTAGACCTCGATCGTGTTCAGTCGCTTGCAATTCATGTGCGAGATGAGCTGAAGCTGCACCCGCAGGTCGATGTCGGTGTGATCTTTGTTGGCGAAGAAGCGATGACCGAACTCCACATCAAGTGGATGGATGAGCCAGGACCAACAGATGTGCTGAGTTTTCCGATGGATGAGCTACGACCTGGATCAGACCTTCTTCCATCACCTGAGGGAATCCTCGGAGACATCGTGGTTTGCCCACAGGTTGCTGCAGAGCAGGCGGTCAAGGCTGGTCACTCAACCATGGACGAAATCCTGCTGCTTGTTACCCACGGCATGCTGCATCTGGTCGGGTTTGACCATGCGGAACCGGAAGAGGAGAAGGAGATGTTCGGGCTACAGAAGCAGTTCCTAGCCTCCTTCTATAAGTCAGAAGCCAAGTGACATCTCACATGGTTTGCAATGGGCCGCTGAGGTCTCTAATGAGTAGGCGGATTCAAGATGTCTAAGCGTTCCGGATTCGTGAGCTTTGTCGGAAGACCAAATGTGGGTAAGTCGACCCTCACTAATGCGCTTGTGGGGCAGAAAGTTGCAATCACCAGTTCGAAGCCCCAGACCACTAGACGAGCGATCAGGGCAATAGTAAACCTCCCTGCGGGACAGCTTGTATTGGTCGACTTGCCGGGACTTCACAGGCCCAGAACCTTGCTAGGGCAGCGCTTGAATGACCTAGTTTCCTCAACCTTGACCGATGTTGACCTACTGGCCTTTTGCACTCCAGCAAATGAGCGTTTGGGTCCCGGTGATAAAAAGATCATCACGGACATGGCCAAGTATCCGCGTGCCAAGAAGATTGCGATTGTGACCAAGGTCGATTTAGCTTCCAAGCAGCGAATCGCTGAACACTTGCTTGAGCTGGGGGAGCTGGCGACTTGGGACGAGATTGTCCCTGTGTCCGCTATCACCGGGGAGCAGGTAGCGCTGCTGGCCGATGTTCTGCTGGGTCTGCTACCGGTTGGCCCCGAGCTTTACCCGCTCGATGTTGTCAGCGAGGAGAGCTTTGAGGATCAGGTGTGTGAGCTGGTTCGAGAGGCAGCGCTGGAGCTTATGGAGGATGAGCTTCCTCACTCTCTTGCTGTGACCTTTGACGAGTTTGTTGAGGATGAAAACAAGCTGCATCTGAGCTTGTGGGTTGAGCGCGACAGCCAGAAGGGCATCGTTATCGGCAAGGGCGGCAGCATGCTCAAGCAGATTGGCAGCATCGCCCGCAAAAACATCTCTGAATTGATGGGCACCCCAGTGCATTTGGCAATCCAAGTGAGAGTTGCTCCTGATTGGCAGCGGAACTCTAAGCAAATGGGAAGACTGGGTTTCTAGAGCTTTCTCGCACGTAGTGCTACTGTGAAGGTCATGCGTACTTCTCTGCTACTTAGAAGCCGCGACGAGGCCTAGATTCGGCCCTTTCTCGTCGCGGAGCTTTTCGTTTGGGCAACCAGCTTCTAAGACAGAGGAAAAATGAGAAATCAACAGCAACCTTCGGGAATGCCATTCCAGCGCTACGAACCCTTTCACAAGCAAATCCAGTTTGATCTGTCCGACAGAACCTGGCCCACCAAGCGAATCGAAAAGGCTCCACACTGGTGCGCCGTAGATCTTCGCGATGGCAACCAGGCACTTATAGATCCAATGAGCCCCGAGCGCAAGCTGAAGATGTTTCAGCTATTGGTCAAGATGGGCTACAAGGAGATCGAGGTCGGATTCCCGTCTGCGTCCCAGACTGATTTCGATTTTGTCCGAATCCTTATTGAAGGCGGACACATTCCTGAGGATGTAACAATCCAGGTTCTCACCCAGGCACGTGAGCACTTGATTCAGCGAACCTACGAATCACTCAAGGGATCAAAGCGCGCAATCGTCCACTTCTACAACTCCACTTCAGTGCTGCAGCGAAGAGTCGTCTTCGGGCAGGACAAGGATGGAATCAAGAAGATTGCAACCGATGCCGCCGAGCTGTGCCTTGGCTTTGAATCGATGATTCCTGAGACCGAGGTCTTCTATGAATACTCTCCAGAGTCCTACACCGGAACCGAGCTGGAGTTTGCCGTTGAGGTTTGCAACGCAGTTGCTGCCGTAATCAAGCCAACTCCATCCCGCAAGCTCATCATCAATCTTCCCGCAACGGTAGAGATGATCACGCCAAATGTCTATGCGGATTCCATCGAATGGATGTCGAGAAGGCTTGAGCCAAGAGATTCGATTCTGCTTTCACTACACCCGCACAATGACCGCGGTACTGCGGTCGCTGCAGCTGAGCTTGGTTACATGGCTGGAGCCGATCGAATTGAAGGATGCCTTTTCGGAAACGGCGAGAGGACCGGAAACGTTGACCTAGTAACCCTGGGTCTAAACCTTTTCTCTCAGGGCATCGACCCAATGATTGACTTCTCCGACATTGACGACATCAAGCGCACCGTCGAATACTGCAACCAGCTCCCAGTTCCAGAGCGCAGCCCCTATGGCGGAGACCTGGTTTACACAGCATTCTCAGGTTCACACCAGGATGCAATCAAGAAGGGCTTCGAACACCTGAAGCGCGATGCGGATGCTGCCGGTGTAGACATGGATGCATTTACCTGGGGTGTTCCATATCTTCCAATTGACCCCAAGGATGTGGGTCGCAGCTACGAAGCAGTTATTCGTGTGAACTCGCAGTCCGGAAAGGGCGGCGTTGCCTACCTACTGAAGTCTGACCACAATCTTGACCTTCCACGAAAGCTCCAGATTGAGTTCTCAAGAGTGGTGCAAAACCACACCGACTCCGCAGGTGGCGAGGTCACCTCAGAAGCTCTCTGGCGAATCTTCACCGATGAGTATCTTCCAGCCACAGACCCTGGTCTCAAGTGGGGCCGATTCGAATTGCGTCGCATGCGCAGCGAGTCTGAGATGGATGGCGTTGTGAACCTAAGCGTTGTGCTGCGTGATGGCACGGGTGAGCTCGAGACCAGCGGAACCGGTAACGGCCCAGTCTCTGCATTCATCGACGTGCTTGGTCGACAGGGAGTTCAACTCAGGTTGCTTGATTATGTTGAGCACACTCTTGCCGCCGGGGGAGATGCGCTTGCGGCCTCCTACATTGAGCTTGAGGTCAACGGCAGAAACCTATGGGGTGTTGGAATTGATGGAGACATCGCCACTGCATCGCTGAAGGCTCTGATTTCCGCCGTCAACCGTGCCCTGAGGCCATAAAAGGCCACTAGGCAGCATACTTTTGGCATGCCGCACTACCGAGACGAAGCCATCGTGCTCCGCACCCACAAGCTGGGTGAGGTAGATCGGATAGTCACGCTCCTAACTAGGAACCACGGTCAGGTTCGCGCCGTGGCTAAGGGTGTGCGCAAGACAACATCGCGTTTTGGCGCAAGGCTCGAACCCTTTATGGTTGCTGATTTGCAGCTCTATGAGGGGCGCAATCTAGACACCGTGTCTCAGGCTGAACAACTGGCGAGCTATGGTTCAGAGATTGTGGCGGATTACTCCCGCTACACAATCGCATGCGCAATGACTGAGGCTGCAGAACGCCTCACCAGGGAAACCTCCACCGAGCAGCACTATTTGCTTCTGCTGGGGGGTCTTAGGACTCTTGCCGCTATGGACCGGCCCTCAAATCAGGTGCTGGATAGCTATCTGCTTAGGGCCCTCTCGCTCTCCGGCTGGATTCCTGACCTTGAGTTTTGCCATTCCTGCGCCACGCAGGCAGAGAGCTTCTCTATCCACACGGGTTTGGTCAGCTGCCATGGCTGCGAACTGCCGGGAGCGGTGCGGATTGGTTCAGCTGGCTTGAGCCTGATGCGCTCGCTACTTACCGGTTCCTGGGATGAGGTTGCTCTGGCGAGCGACCAAACCAAGACCGCTGTTAGCGGTGTAGTCTCTGGTTACCTGCAGTGGCAACTTGAAAAAGGGCTCAGATCCCTAAATCACGTGGAGCGAAACTAGTGCAACTCAAAGACCCCCAAAGACCCGTCCCCAAGTTCACTTCTGTGCCAAAGCACATTGCTGTGGTCATGGACGGAAATGGCCGCTGGGCAAATTCTCGTGGACTAACCAGAACTGAAGGTCACAAGGCTGGTGAGGTTGCGCTTCTCGAGGTAATTGCCGGAGCAATTGAGGCTGGAGTGACTCATGTCACCGCCTACGCTTTTTCAACCGAAAACTGGAAGCGCTCCCCAGAGGAAGTTCGCTTCCTAATGGGCTACAACAAAGAAGTACTCCGCAGGCGCAGAGACCTTCTTGATCAGTGGAATGTTCGGATCCGCTGGTCAGGCAGAATGCCGAGGCTGTGGCCATCGGTAATTGAGGAACTAAAGGCCGCGGAGGCTCGGACAAAGAAGAACAAGGGCCTAACTCTGACTATGGCGGTCAACTACGGAGGCAGACAAGAGCTGGTTGACGCTATGAACTCAATCTCTCAAAAGATATCGAGCGGCAAGATCAAGCCAGGATCAATCTCAGAAAAGACCATTGCCCGCGAGCTTTATGTTCCAGAGCTACCAGACGTGGACCTGTTTCTTCGCTCCTCAGGAGAGATGCGCAGTAGCAACTTTCTTCCCTGGCAATCGACCTACGCAGAGTTTCTGTTCATGGACGAGCTATGGCCTGACTTCACTAGAGAAACCCTGTGGAAGGCGATACGCAGCTATGAGGGAAGACAGCGCCGCTTCGGCGCTGCAGAGGATGCGCCGCTAAACTAGGGCGCTAGTGCCAAGCCAAGAATCATCGGAGAAAAATGGCTACCCAAAAACTTGATCAGGTTATTTCACTCGCTAAGCGCAGAGGTTTTGTGTTCCAGGCTGGTGAGATCTACGGTGGGTCGCGCTCTGCTTGGGACTACGGCCCGCTGGGTGTTGAACTCAAGGAGAACATCAAGCGCCAGTGGTGGAAATCCATGGTCTCTGGTCGCGAGGATGTGGTTGGTCTTGACTCCTCCATCATTTTGCCAAAGAAGGTCTGGGAAGCATCCGGGCACGTCGAGGCTTTTGTTGACCCGCTAATCGAGTGCACCTCCTGCAACAAGCGCTTCCGTCAGGATCACCTAGAGGAAGCCTTTGAAGAGAAGAAGGGCCGCGCTCCAGCTTCAATGGCTGACATCGCCTGCCCGAACTGTGGAAACAAGGACATCTGGACTGAGCCAAAGAGCTTCAACGGACTTCTGAAGACGAGTCTTGGCCCTGTCGAGGATGAATCTGGGATGCACTACCTGCGCCCAGAAACTGCGCAGGGTATTTTCGTCAACTTCAATAACGTTCTAAACGCAGCCCGGATGAAGCCTCCCTTTGGCATTGGCCAAATGGGCAAGAGCTTCAGGAACGAAATCACCCCTGGCAACTTCATTTTCAGAACCCGTGAGTTCGAACAGATGGAGATGGAGTTCTTCGTGAAGCCCGGTGAAGACGAGACCTGGCACGACTACTGGATCAACGAGCGCTACAACTGGTACATCAACCTTGGAATCAAGCCCGAGAATTTGCGCCTGTTTGATCACCCCAAGGAGAAGCTCTCGCACTACTCCAAGCGCACAGTTGACATCGAGTACCGCTTTGGCTTCCAGGGGAGCGAGTTTGGTGAGCTAGAGGGCATTGCCAACCGAACTGACTTCGATCTCAAGACCCATTCGGAGCATTCTGGCGTCGACCTAAGCTACTTCGATCCAACCGAAGAGAAGCGCTGGACTCCATTTGTGATCGAGCCGGCTGCTGGCCTGACGCGCTCGCTAATGGCCTTCCTTGTTGATGCCTACGAAGAGGACGAGGCACCGAACGCCAAGGGTGGTGTCGATGTGAGAACTGTTCTTCGACTGGACTACCGACTTGCACCGGTGAAGGCCGCTGTCCTTCCCTTGAGCAGAAATGATGAGCTAAACCCAATCGCAAGGAACCTCGCGGCAGAGCTCAGGGCCATCTGGAACATCGATTTTGATGACTCGGGCGCTATTGGACGCCGCTACCGCAGACAGGATGAGATTGGAACCCCGTTCTGCATCACTGTTGACTTTGAGACCCCAGGGGATCAGGCCGTAACCGTGCGTGAGCGTGACTCGATGGCTCAGGAGCGAGTCAACCTTTCACAGCTGAAAGCCTATTTATTCGAGAGGCTCAACGGATAGTTGGCTCTGCAATACGGCAAGCATCGAATCGAGGTGCCAGTTGTGCTGGCACCGATGGCCGGCATCACCAACACTGCCTATCGCAGGCTGTGTCAGGAATACGGCGGAGGGCTTTATGTCTCCGAGATGGTCACATCTAGGGCCCTTGTTGAGCGCACGGAAGAGTCAATGCGTCTGATTGGCCATCACGAGAGCGAGAAGATTCGTTCGGTCCAGCTCTATGGAGTAGATCCGAAGACCATTGGCGACGCAGTGACAATGCTGGTTGCTGAGGACCGTGCAGATCACATCGACCTCAACTTCGGATGTCCAGTTCCCAAGGTGACCAGAAAGGGCGGGGGAGCGGCCCTGCCTTGGAAGTCAGATCTGTTCTCAGCGATTGTGCATTCCGCAGTGAAGGCAGCCGGAGACATTCCCGTCACAGTGAAGATGCGCAAGGGTATAGATCAGGATCACTTGACCTTTTTGGATGCCGGCAAGGCTGCCCGTGACGCCGGTGTTGCGGCGGTGGCGCTGCACGGAAGAACTGCGTCGGACTATTACTCAGGAGAGGCCGACTGGAACGCAATAGCGAGTCTGCGTGAATCCTTGCCAGATGTGCAGGTGCTTGGAAACGGGGACATCTGGTCAGCCGAGGACGCAATTCGAATGATGAGGGAAACCGGAGTGGATGGCGTGGTTGTTGGGCGTGGTTGCCTCGGTCGCCCTTGGCTCTTTGCCGACCTTGAGAAGGCAATGGTGCGCTATCTCGCCGGCGATGAGAACCCTAGCGTCGACATTGTCATGCCCTCCCTGGGTGAGGTTGCGGATGGCTTCTATCGTCATGCTGAGTTACTGGTTGAGTTTTTTGAGGATGAGAGCAGGGCATGCCGCGACATCCGCAAGCATGTCGCCTGGTATTTCAAGGGTTACCCGGTAGGCGGCGAGTTCCGGGCAGAGCTTTCCCAAGTCGAATCCTTGCAGCATATGACAGAGATTTTGGGCCAGCTGGATCGCGATGTCCCTTATCCGGGCGAAGCAGCCGAGGGGCCGAGGGGCCGATTGGGGAGCTCAAAAGCTTGTTCACTGCCTGAAAACTGGCTTTCCTCAAGGAGCTTGAACTTTGAGAACGCTCAAGAGCTGCTCGAGGCAGAGCTCTCGGTTTCGGGAGGCTAACCATGAGTGATCTAGAGCACGGCTACAGCACCGAAGACCGAGAGCGTTTTGTCCAGCAGCCACTTTCCTCAATGGTTCGCAGAGGCGAGTTCGCCAGGGACAGAGCCAGGGTTCTTCACTCTGCAGCCTTTAGGCGCTTGTCCGCCAAAACTCAGGTTCTTTCACCTAGTTCTGGAGACTTTGCCAGAACTAGGCTTACTCACTCGCTAGAGGTGGCTCAGGTGGGCAGGGAGCTTGCCAGCGTTCTTGGCGTTGACCCTGATCTAGTTGACATGGGTTGCCTGGCCCATGATCTTGGTCACCCACCTTTTGGGCACAACGGTGAGTCAGCATTGAACCTGTGGGCAGCCGAGATTGGCGGTTTCGAAGGCAATGCTCAAACCTTCAGGATTCTCACCCGCCTCGAGCCGAAGATCTACGACGAGGGTGGCCACTCGCGTGGACTAAACCTCACCCGCGCATCCTTGGATGCAGCCACCAAATACCCATGGCGGCTCTCGCAAACAGCGGACTTTGGAAACACAGTGAAGTTTGGCGTTTATGACGACGATCTTGAGGTCTTCTCTTGGATGCGGCTTGGTTCGCCCGAGGGGGCAAAGTGCGTTGAGGCACAGATCATGGACTTTTCAGACGATGTCGCCTATTCGGTCCACGACTTTGAGGATGCGATAGTAGAGGGCTTTCTAGACCCGGCTCTTATTTCAGACCCACTTGCCCGAGAGGCTCTGCTTGATGAGATTGGCAAGTGGTCCGGAGGGGTCCTTGCAAGGGTTCAGCTTGATGAGGCCCTAACCAACCTTCAGGAAAGCCCATACTGGCTCCACAGCTTTGAGGGAACCCCGCGCGATCTTGCCCAGCTAAAGAACCTGTCCTCCGATCAGATCGGCAGTTTTGTTTCCAGGACTACCGAGTCTGTTTTGCAGAATGCGCCGAGGGAATCCCTCACTCGTTACCGGGCAGGAGTAATCATCCCGTCAAAGGTTCAGAGTGAGATTGCAGTTCTGAAGGGACTTGTTGCATCCCAGGTAATGACGCACAACTCCAGGCAGCCGCTCTATGCAAAGCAAAGGGAGCTGTTGATGGAGCTCTCTGATGCCTTGCTTGCAAACCCCGCGAGACTTGACGCCGTTTCCGCTGAGGCGTGGCAATCGGCAAGCAGCGAGCCTGCAAAGCGAAGAGTCGTTGTTGATCAGGTTGCTTCACTAACCGATCCAGCAGCCATTGCTTTGCACAAAGAGCTTTGCTCCTAGGATTTGACTATGGCTGGGAGAGTAAAACAAAGCGATGTTGAGGAGCTGAAGTCCCGCGCCGATCTGGTGGAAATAATCTCGGGCTATGTCGCTCTGAAGCCAGCCAGTGCCGGATCATTCAAGGGACTGTGCCCCTTTCATGGAGAGAAGTCGCCGAGCTTTAATGTTCGAAACTCTCCGGCCTTCTACCACTGCTTTGGTTGCGGTGTAGGCGGAGATGTCTTCAAGTTCTTGCAAGAGATTGAGTCGATCTCCTTCTCGGATGCAGTCCAGCGCTTGGCAGACAAGCTCGGATACACCCTCACCTATGAGGAGGGTGGCTCAGACCAGTCGTCTAGATCGAGACTGCTTGCGGCGAATCAGGCTGCAGCTTCGTTCTATGTTTCCCAGTTGAGCTCCGAGGAGGGAAAGTTCGCAAGAGACTTCCTGGTTTCGCGAGGCTTTGGGGAGGAGACCTGGGTGGAATTTGGCATTGGTTATGCACCGAAAGGTTGGCAGAATCTCATCAACCACCTAAGTGGTCTCGGGTTTTCAGCGGAAGAGCAGGTCCTTGCAGGTCTGGCAATGCAGAGTGACAAGGGCGGATACGACAGGTTCCGGGGAAGGGTGCTTTGGCCGATTAGAGACGCAAACTCCCAAGTGCTGGGTTTCGGTGCCAGAAAGCTCTACGAGGATGACCAGGGGCCAAAGTACCTCAACACACCTGAAACGCCGGTTTACCACAAGGGTTCAGTTCTCTACGGTCTTGATTCGGCTCGCAAAGCAATCGTGAAACAGAAGCAGATTGTCGTTGTTGAGGGCTACACCGACGTAATGGCTTGCCATCTGGCGGGCGAGAAGACCGCGGTAGCCACTTGTGGAACGGCATTCGGTGAGGACCACATCAAGATCATCAACCGACTATTCGGCCAGGCAACCTCAGAGCCTGCCAGCGTCATCTTCACCTTTGATCCAGATGCTGCAGGGGAGAAGGCGGCGCTCAGGGTCTATTCCGACACCGCCAAATTCAACGCACTTACTTTTGTGGCGGTCGGGCCTGACGGATTAGACCCTTCTGATCTCCGCCAGCAACGAGGGGACGCCGCTATCGGCAAGATGCTTGAGGGACGCAAGCCACTGTTTGAGTTCGTCATCCGCCACCGGATCGCCAAGTTTGCACTCATCGATCTGGACTCCCGCATTGCTGCAGCAAGAGCCGCAGCACCGGTGATTGCTGAATTGGTTGACCCAGCCCTTCGCACTGGCTACACACGCTCGCTAGCAGAGTGGGTATCGCTCGATGTATCCGAGGTGACAAACATCGTCTCTCAGCAGGGTAGGCAGGTGCGCAATGACAATGTTTCTCCCATGCGCACCTCGCAGCCAGAGCCAGCGATCGTCCAGGCGGGTCCGCAGCAGCGACTTGAGCGTCAGATCCTGGAGATCCTTGTCCAAAGGCCTCAGTCATTTACCCCTGCCCAACTTCGTCGGATCACGGCAGCTGGGCTAACCAGTAGTGAGCATCAGCAGGTTTTAGCAGCAGCAAGCTCAATCTCAGATCAACTATCCGCTTCCGATTTCGCAAACCAGCTGTCCCTTCTGGTTCCAGATGAGTTGGTTGGACTAATCCGGGAGTTAGCGCTTGCCAGCCTTCCAGTGAGAAATGATCAGGAGCTTGGAAAGTATTCATCGGGAATCGTTCGTGGTGCCCTCATGCAGGCTCTTAGCCGGGAGAAGACCGACCTTCTAGCAGCACTGAAGCGCGTTGATGCTGGTCAATACCCAGACCAGGTTTCTCAGATTCAACAGCAGCTTGTTGAGCTAGAGACCGAGAGAAGAACCCTTATGTAGCAAGGCGGATTTATCTGCTAATGTTTACACGCATTCGTGCATTCCTCGGTAGCTCAATTGGCAGAGCAATCGGCTGTTAACCGATAGGTTCTTGGTTCGAGTCCAAGCCGGGGAGCCATTTCTAGGGTGAGACTAATGAAAAGACTCCTCTCCACCTCCCTCTCAGTCAGTGCTGCCACCGGCGTCTACGGAATTTCCTTCGGTGCTCTCGGCGTCGCTGCAGGACTAGATCTGCCCTCCGTAATGCTTCTGAGCCTTCTGATGTTCTCCGGTGCCTCTCAATTTGCCTTCGTAGGGGTTATCGCAGCAGCAGGCTCACCTCTAGCTGCAATAACCTCGGCTTGGCTCTTGGGCAACCGAAATGGCCTCTACGCAATGCGCCTATCTCCGATTCTTCGAGTTCGCGGCATCAAGCGAATCCTTGCCGCCCAGCTCACTATCGATGAGTCAAACGCCGTCAGTGCTGCGCAGCAAGATGAGCGCGAAGCGGTAGCTGGATTCTGGGCCACTGGCATTGGAGTGTTTGTTTTCTGGAACCTGGCAACTCTCATTGGAGCAGTAGCCGGAGATCTAATGGGTGACCCTGCGCAGTGGGGCCTAGATGCCGCAGCTGCAGCTGCGTTTCTGGGTCTCCTTTGGCCGAAGCTGAAGGGGAGGCTCCCTCTGGCCCTCGCTGCCGGACTGGTGGCATTCTTGCTCACTCCGGTGCTGCCCGCAGGGGCAGCAATCCTTGCAGCCGCGCTGGTTGCGCTTTGGCCACAGGGGGACCGATGATCCTGACTGTGATTGCAGCTTCGCTGCTGGTCTACTCATGGAAGCTACTCGGCTATCTAATTCCGGAGCGACTCCTCACGCCGAAGGTAAAGGCTTTCACGGAACGCGTGACGATTGCCCTTCTGGCCGCACTTGTGGTCACTCAAACTCTCGCAGTTGGGGGAGAGTGGGTTCTTGACGCTAGGGTTCCTGCCGTTGGAGTTGCTGCTTTACTGCTCTGGCTGAGATCGCCATTCATCGTTGTGGTGATTGCCGCGGCAGCTGTAGCAGCCGGTCTGCGGTTCTTAGGGTTCTAAGAATTCTTGGCCTGGGGTCCAGCTCTCTCCGGGGACGCCCCAACCTTCTTCTTTGATGATCTTCTTTAGTTCACGTGCGTATGGCTTGAGCAGCCGGTCCGCGTAGAGAATTCCGTTGAGGTGATCAAACTCGTGTTGGAAGATTCGTGCCAACCAACCCTGAGCCTCAATCTCAAA
>CAZQHT010000004.1:0-7185 GCA_964593635.1 uncultured Aquiluna sp. | reverse complement strand
ACATCCAGGCGTCGGAACTAAACTTAGAAAGCTTTGCGAGAAGGAGTCTGGTGCTAGCTGACGAAACTCGCATACTCGCTATCGGCCTAGCCGTAATGGGTGCTGTTTTTCTTTCTCTTGGCGCACAATTCCAGAATGACGCCGTAGCTAGAGAGCAAGGTGCGGCTGTAAAGACTGGTGGCCTTGCCATCAAGCAGATCGTCTCACTGCTTTCCAAACCAAGGTGGCTGGTTGGGACAATCTTTCTGGGCCTTGCGATTGTCTCTCAGTTAGCAGCACTGTCCTTGGCCCCTCTAATCGTGGTGCAGCCTGTAGGCGTCATCGCCCTAATCATGACCTCACTGCTGAACGCCCGAATCTATAAGGTTCGGCTTGACCTCAAGACCCTTGCCTCGATTGGCCTAACAACCTTGGGCGTTGGAGCCTTCGTGGTTTTTGCCGCCGGTTCTGCGATCGAGACTCAGATGAGTGACGCAAAGCTGCTGCTCGTAGTTGGGATCCTGGTTCTTTTGCTGGCCGTATTCGCGCTCTTGTTTTACTTTTCAAAAGGCAGGGTTGGTCCGCTCAACTACATTTTCGGTGCCGGAGTGCTTTATGGCTTTGTTGCATCTTTGGCGAAGGTTGTTCTACTTCGAGTTCAGCAGCAGGACTTTGATTGGCTGACGCTACTGGCTCTTGTTTCGCTCCTGGGAGCAACGGCGCTGGGCGGCTGGTTCGTGCAGAATGCGTATGCTTCAGGTCCGCCAGACCTGGTGATCGCTGGGCTTACAGTTGTCGACCCTGCAGTAGCAATTGCTATCGCAATCGTGATTCTGGGAGAAGCCTCCGAAGCTGGGCCAGTGCAGATTCTTGGATTCATGGGTTCGGGTATCGTTGCTGCAGTCGGCGTTGTAATGCTGGCAAGGGTTCACCCGCAGCTCAACGATCAAGAGGTCTAATGTCTGAGAAGCTCAAGATAGTGCTCGCCTGCGACACTTTCGCTCCAGACATCAACGGAGCAGCGCGCTTTGCGGAACGACTTGCTGGCGGTCTGGCCCGCAGGGGGCACGATGTTCATGTAATCGCTGCAGCCTTTGACAATACCCACGGAACGCGCACTGAAGTCCATGATGGGGCTGCGATCACTTTGCACCGCGTTAGGTCTCACAGGATCTTGAACCATAAAACCCTTCGCTGGCCCGAGCCGTGGGGTATTCAAAAGATGGTTTTCAAGCTCCTAAGCGATCTGAAGCCAACCGCACTTCACGTCCAATCGCACCTCTTGGTTGGAAGGTTCTCAATAAAGGCTGCAAGAAGAACTGGAACAAAGACGATTGCCACCAACCACGTCATGCCAGAAAACCTTCTTAGGTACTCGCTGCTCCCGAAGTTCACTCACAAGGCCGCCATGGCGTTCTTCTGGAAGGACGCGCGACGCATTCTCTCGAGAATGGACGCCGTCACAACGCCGACAAGGCGAGCGGCAGAACTTCTAGAGCGTGCGGCGGGCCTCACTGATGTCCTTGCCATTAGCTGCGGGATCGATGCCTCAAGGTTCGCAAATGCGTCAAGAAGCCAGAACACAGACCCGGTCTTCCTGTTTCTAGGACGCCTAGATGATGAAAAGCGGATTCACATACTCCTCAAGGCGATCGCGACCCTGACCGACTTTCCAAAGGTTCGCGTTGAACTAGTTGGGGACGGTGGCGAACTAGATAACCTCAAGCAGCTTTCGAGGGATCTGGGCATTGCGGATCGAGTGAACTTCCTAGGACACATCACCGACGATGATTTGCCAGACGCCTACGAGCGCTGCACTGCATTTGTCATGCCTTCGATTGCTGAGCTGCAGTCGATTGCAACCATGGAGGCCATGGCAAGTGGCAGGCCGGTAATCGGAGCCGACGCCATGGCACTTCCTCACTTGGTTCACGATGGTGACAACGGCTACCTCTTCCGCCCTGATGATCACCTAGACCTTGCCGAGAAGCTGCGACTCATCCTGAAGGCAAACCAGGTTGAGCTAGACCGTTTGTCTGATAACTCTGTGCATCTGATTCAGGCTCACGACATCAATAGAACACTCGATATTTTCGAGGACCTTTACCGCGGCACGGGAGAGGTCTTGCCTACGACTTCAGACAATGACCCGAGCTACCTTCTGCCAATTGGCAAGCTCAGCCAATCCGTTTCCGAAAGACTGGCGGAGCTCCGACTTGAGGCCTATGAGCTGCGTAAACGAGCAGCAGAGCTTTCATCCGAAGCGCGCGACCGCATCGGTCAGGTCTCCCAGGACGCCCGTGAGCAGCTCGGGGAGATACGTGAAGAGGTCAAAGAGCAGATGGATGAGCTCAAAGACAGCGTTAAGCGTCAAGCGAAGAAGATTAGGAAGCGCCTGGGCCAATAACCTTCCAAAGCATGCAGTGAAATGCATGCTTTGTATCGCTGCAGGGTTATGATGAACAGCAAACCAGCGCTGGTATCCACCCGCGGTGGCTCAATGCGAAAGAGCAAAAATGACCGCACGCCCATGGTTGGCCCACTACTCAAGCGATGTTCCACACGACCTGCCTGATTACCCTTACCAGAACCTGGCTGAGCTAATTAGAGCCGGTGCAAGCACCTACTCGAAGACCAAAGCCTTCACTCAGGTGATGGCAAATGGAATGAACGGGTCGCTTACCTATGCTCAGGTTGACCAGTATTCGGACAAATTCGCCGCTTACCTCAGAGAGACACTGGGACTTTCCCAGGGAGACAGAGTCGCAGTCCAGATGCCGAACTGCCTCAGCTACACGATCGTGGCATTCGGCATCATCAAGGCTGGTCTCGTATTGGTCAACACCAACCCGCTCTACACACCCACCGAAATGATCCACCAGTTCTCAGACTCTGGCGCTAAGGCGCTGGTGGTCATCGACATGTTTGCCGACCGTCTCCCAGAGGTATTGCCAAAGACCTCAATTGAGCACGTCGTTACCGTTCGAATTTCACAGTTCTTCCCAGCAATGGTCGCAGGCGTTATTCGGGTGACACAGAAGTACTGGAGTAGGACGCTTCCAAAGATTCAGGTTCCTCACACACCGTTTATGACAGCTATCAAGGCGGGGGAGAAGGCCTTGAGTCAGGACAAGCTGGCAGGATATCTGGCTGGAATCAACCGTGAGTCGGTAGCTGCTTTGCAGTACACAGGAGGAACAACTGGTGTTTCCAAGGGTGCCATGCTTTCGCACGGGAACTTGGTTCTGAACACCCTGCAGTTGATCGCAATGTGCGGCGGCTACATCAGGGCAGGTAAAGAGATAGTGGTTACCGCATTGCCGCTTTACCACATCTTCGCCTTCACCATTAATCTGCTTGGCTTCTGGCACATGGGTGCCCGCAACCTCCTTGTTCCAACCCCGAGGCCACCGAGCAATCTTCGCAGGGTGTTTGAGAACTACAAGGTCACCTGGATGACCGGCGTGAACACACTGTTCAACGCGCTGCTCAATGAGCGCTGGTTCACAGATTCACCTCCTAAGCACCTACGCGCCTCTGCAGCAGGCGGAATGGCTCTGCACGAGTCTGTATCTGAGAACTGGAGGAAAGTTACCGGAACCCCAATTGTCGAGGGCTATGGTCTTACTGAGTCATCGCCAGTTCTAACCTTCAACCCACTTAGCGGTGGCGGAAAAGATGGAACCATCGGCATTCCAGTTCCCTCCACACTTGTAAAGCTTGTGGATGAGAATGGGTCCGAGGTCGCCCTTGGCGAGCCTGGCGAGCTCCTAGCAAGCGGACCACAGATCATGCTTGGCTACTGGAACCGCCCAGAGGAGTCCGCAGCGACTGTCTCCAACGGTTGGCTAAAGACTGGTGACATTGCCACCGCAGATAGTGATGGCTACTTCACCATCGTTGACCGGAAGAAGGACATGATCCTCGTGTCTGGATTCAACGTTTATCCAAACGAGGTTGAGGAACAGATCGCCGCCGTTGCCGGTGTGCTTGAAGTCGGTGTCATTGGCGTTCCAGATGAGCGAAGCGGCGAGAAGGTCAAGGCCTTCATCGTGTCTGGTGCCAATCGTCCAGCTGCCGCAGATGTCATCAGCTACTGCCGTGAGCACATGGCTGCATACAAGGTCCCAAGCCTTGTCGAATTCGTCGATGAGCTACCGAAGAGTCCGATTGGCAAAATCTTGCGTCGCGAACTTCGCGCGCAGGAGATCGCCTCAATGTCCAACAAGAGAGGTTAGTCATGAAGTCACTTATGGTCTTGGCTGCAGAGACAGCTAATGAAGCGACAGTTGTAAACGAGTTTGAACAAACTCTGCTTCGCGTGTTTATCCTCATCATCATGTTCGGTCTCGGCGCTGGGCTAACTCCAAAGGATTTCACTCTCGCACTGCGCAGACCCTGGGGTCTTGCAGTTGGTTGGGTGGCACAGTTCGGCATCATGCCGTTGACTGCCTATGTGCTCGTCGTGGCGGTACTGATTCCCTTCTCGCCACCAGAAGGAGTTCTGTTTATTGCTCTCGGTGCACTGATCATGGGTAGCGTGCCGGCGGGAACAACCTCGAACCTTTTCACCTACTTTTCCAAGGGAAATGTCGCGTTGAGCGTAACTATGACGGTGAACTCAACCCTTTGGGCGTTCATCATGACCCCATTGGCTCTCTGGGCCTACTCAAACCTGCTTGGGCTTGATGAGTCTTTGAGCGTACCCACGGGGGAGCTAGCTACCGTCATCGTCGGCCTCATCATCCCTGTCGGCATCGGAATGCTGATCCGCAAGTTGAGTGCAAACATCGGATCGATGATCGAGCTAATCGGCAGCATCTTCGGACTTCTATTCATCCCATTCTTGATTGCTGTCTGGGTGCCTC
Organism: uncultured Aquiluna sp.; assembly: GCA_964593635.1. Lineage (GTDB taxonomy): Bacteria > Actinomycetota > Actinomycetes > Actinomycetales > Microbacteriaceae > Aquiluna. The sequence goes on along the minus strand of CAZQHT010000004.1, from coordinate 2,338 downwards.
GAAACTGGCAGTTGCTGCTTGACACTCAATGGCCAACCTACGTCGTCGCAATTGGTCTAGGAGCTGTTGGAATGTCTGCGGCATACTTCATGTCCAAGATGCTTCGACTACACCCCGCTAATGCAAGAACCATCGCGCTGGAGGCCGGAATTAACAACGGCCCATTGGCAATTGCAGTCATCGTCGCCGTCTACATCGATAACCCTGGCTTGGACCAGATTCTTCTGATTCCTGCCTTGTATTCGCTGTTCATCGTCTTGCTATCCACGGTCGTGACCCTGATCTTCCGCAGGGCAAACGTGGCAGCCGAGCAGAAGATTCCAAACCTGCTCTAGAGGCAATTCAAAAAGGGGCGGCTGGAGCAAACTCCAGCCGCTTACCTTTTTCCTTGTTGCACCTGCACTCAATGCGACTAGAGCCGCTCCCATTAGGCGTCAGTATGACTGGCCTTTAGAACACAAAGTGCGCGTTGATCTGAAGCGACGTGGAGTAGGTGCGGAGTTGCAGAAGTAGCAAACCCCCACCTGCGAACAGATGGGGGCTTGATTGAACTGATGCTACTTAGTGTGACACTGACTTTCCAATGTCTGCACCGGTAAGGCTGCGAACTTCTAGCTCGGCGTACTTAGCGATGTTTCGCTCACTCGAGGTAATTGTTCCAATCCAACCCATCAAGAACCCGAATGGAATCGAAATGAGTCCAGGGTTTCTTAGTGGGAAGTAGTTCCAGTCGATTCCGGTCTCCAGCGGTAGCAGGCTGTTCGCTGCGCCACTGAAGTTTGGCGAAAGAACTAGAAGCAATAGCGCCATGCCGAGACCGCCGTAGATAGCGAAGACGGCACCTCTGGTGTTGAAGCTCTTCCAGAACATGGTCATCAAAACAGCTGGCAGATTCGCACTGGCTGCAATTGCGAACGCTAGTCCAACCAAGAAGGCAACATTTAGCCCCTGAGCTGGGATTGCGATACCAATTGACACCAGACCGATCACTACTGCTGCGATACGTGCGACTCGAACCTCTTCGGCTGCAGTGGCCTTTCCGTTGCGGATAACCGCTCCGTATAGGTCGTGAGCAAAGGAGGTGGAGCTGGCAAGGGTTAGACCTGCGACAGTCGCCAAGATAACAGCGAACGCAATAGCTCCAATAACCGCCAGCATGATTGCACCGCCGAGGCTTCCCTCGCCGCCACCAAGCACCTGCGCCAGCTGCGGAGCTGCAACGTTTCCGCTGCTGTCAACCAGTGAGCCATCCTCCTTGAAACCGCGGCCAAGGATTTCTCTTGGCACCAGAGCTGCAGCACCGAAGCCCAAGGCAATGGTCATTAGGTAGAAAGCGCCAATGTTTCCGATTGCCCAGTTGACTGACTTTCTTGCAACCTTGGAGCTTGGCACGGTGTAGAAGCGGATCAAGATGTGAGGCAAACCGGCTGTTCCCAGCACGAGGGCTAGAGCCAGCGAGATTAGGTCAATCTTTCCGATTAGAGTCGCGATCGGGTCTCCCGCGATGTCGGGGCCGAATCTTCCGCCTGGCTCAAGGAATGCAAGCCCGGCGCCGCTCATTTCACTCGCTTTGGCTAGCAAAGCGGTGAGGTCGAAGCTGAAGCTAGCGAAGACCATGACGGTGAGCAGGGTAGCTCCACCGATCAGCAGGAATGCCTGCACGATCTGGACGTATGAGCTGCCTCGCATGCCACCAACCACAACGTAGAGGATCATTAGCAGGCCTACGCCAGCGATGATCCAGTTCTTAGCTGAAGGGTCTGTGAGTCCTAGCAGCAGCGCCACGAGTGCACCGGCACCAACCATCTGTGCAAGCAAGTAGAAGATGCTTACAACCAGAGTTGAGGTAGCAGCCGCTGTTCTAACGGGCTTCTGGCTCATTCGGAAGGCGACAACATCACCCATGGTGTAGCGGCCAGTGTTTCTCAGTGGCTCTGCAATTAGTAGAAGTGCCAGTAGCCATGCCACGAGGAATCCGATCGAATATAGGAAGCCGTCAAAGCCGAAGAGTGAGATGAGACCGGCAATTCCAAGGAAGCTTGCAGCTGACATGTAGTCAGCTGAGATTGCCAATCCATTCTGGAATCCGCTTAGTGATCCACCGGCGTTGTAGAAGTCCGCGCTTTGCTTGCTTTCGCGGCCTGCTCGGACAACCAGGAAGAGTGTTCCAACGATGAAGACGCCGAAGAGAATCGCGGCGAGGGTTGCGTAATCGATGGTCATTTGTATAGCTCGCTCTCTACTGCTTTCTTTAGCTTCTCAGAGGGCCCATCTAGCTTTCGGGTTGCATAAACGTCGTAGAGCCACATGATTCCAAATGTTGTGACGAATTGAAGAA
>CAZQHT010000003.1:2489-50685 GCA_964593635.1 uncultured Aquiluna sp. | reverse complement strand
CAACAATGCGCTTTGTGAAGGATGCCTACGAAATCAACGAGATGCGCAAGGCAGTCAACGCCACCATCGCCGGATTCGGCGATGTAGCAAGATCGCTGCCCATCGCATCTAAGAAAAAGCGTGGTGAGCGCGTGGTTGAGGGTGCGTTCTTCGCTCGCGCCAGGCTCGAAGGGTATGACCTGGGATACGAAACCATTGCAGCCAGCGGTGCTAACGCCTGCACCCTGCACTGGACCCGCAACGACGGCGAGGTAAGAGACGGCGACCTAATTCTGGTTGACGCTGGAGTCGAGCTGGACTCGCTCTACACCGCGGATGTGACTCGAACCATTCCTGTCAACGGCAAGTTCACCGACGCCCAGCGTGTGGTTTACGAGGCAGTGCTTGAGGCAGCAGATGCCGCATTTGCAATTGCTAAGCCGGGAATCAAGTTCAGGGAATTGCACAATGCAGCAATGCAGGTGATTGCCCGTCGGGTGAGCGAGTTGGGACTAATCCCAGTAACTCCGGAGGAAGCACTGGAGCCTGAGCGTCAGCACCACCGCCGCTATATGGTTCACGGCACCAGCCACCACCTTGGTCTTGATGTGCATGACTGCGCCCAAGCACGACGAGAGCTTTATCAGGACGGAATTCTTGAGCCAGGCATGATTTTCACCATCGAGCCAGGACTCTACTTCCACAAGGATGACCTGAAGGTTCCTGCGGAGCTGAGGGGCATCGGAATCCGAATTGAGGATGACGTGCTGGTCACCGCAGACGGAGTAGAGAATCTAAGTGCTGCCCTGCCAAGAACCGTAGAGGGTATCGAGGCCTGGTATGCGGAGTCTCTACTCGGCAGTGCCGGCTGAGAGAATCTTTAGCGCCTGCTGAGCATCCTCGTTTGGAACAATCACCTGATAGCGGGATGCGATTGGCATCTGGCTTGAGAGAAATCCGCGCTTTGTCTTGCTGAATGCAAAGCGAAGAATGTTGACGAACATACCGATTCCGGCTGCGACCAGCGCAACCGCTCCGAACTCCTGAGGCACAAAGTCCAACTGGCCGTCGGCTCCGGTAGTAACGCCGGTACCTGCCAGCAGCGCCACCAACACACCCAGCCAGAGGCCTGTGACAGCCCCAGATAGAGCAACTCGGCCATAGCCCAGACGTGATCTGACTCGCTCTACCAAGACGGGGTCTTTGCCGATGATTGAAATCTTGCTTGCGGTGAAATCACCGGCAATCAGCTTGTCCACTAGGTCGCTGGCCTCTTGGTAGCTAGAGAATTCGCCTAGTGCGTGACCGGTTGGGACGCTCGGTCCTAGTTTGCGCTTTTTGGTTTCTGCCATCAGAGCATTGTGTCAGAGGTTTGGCTAGCGAATAGGGTTATCTCTGTTAGCTAAACCGATGGAATTCGATTTGTCAGAAGCACTCAAGCTCCTCAGCCGGGTCATTGACCCTGAGCTCAGGGCGCCGATCACTGAGCTCGGCATGGTGGAGATTCACTCCGAGTCGCCCAAAATAGTCTCGCTAACCATCAAACTCACCATCGTTGGATGCCCTGCCGCTCAGTCGATTGAGCGCGATGTTAGGGCAGCGCTCAAGGACTTCGAGCTAGACCTCACGATGAGCACAATGACCGCCGAGGAGCGCGATGCTCTGAAAAAGAAGCTGCGCGGTGACAAACCAATTCGCTACAACCCATTCGCGCAACCCCACAGCCTGACCAAAGTTTTATTCATTGGATCGGGTAAGGGTGGGGTTGGAAAATCAACCCTCACCGCCAATTTGGCTGTTGCCCTTGCCCAACTCGGACACAAAGTTGGCCTCTTGGATGCCGACATATTTGGTTATTCGATACCTGGTCAGCTCGGAATCACCACCGGACCCACCAAGGTGGATGAGCTGATGCTGCCGCCAATCGCTTTTGACGTGAAGGTCATCTCTATCGGCTTTTTTGTTTCGGGTAACCAGCCGGTCGCATGGCGCGGTCCAATGCTTCATCGGGCCATTGAGCAGTTCCTCACGGATGTCTACTGGGGCGACCTTGATTACCTGGTGGTGGACTTACCTCCTGGCACCGGCGATGTCGCAATCAGCCTGGGCCAACTGCTGCCCGGCGCTAGCTCAGTGGTTGTCACCACGCCACAGTCAGCGGCTGCGACAGTGGCGCAACGCTCGGGTGCCATTGGGGTTCAAACCGGCGGCGAGGTGCTCGGCGTAATTGAGAACATGAGCTACCTGCAGCAGGGAGAAAGCCGAGTTGAGATTTTTGGTTCCGGCGGTGGTCTGGCTGTAGCTAGTGCGCTCAGTGAGCTAACTGGAGAGCCGATTCCCCAACTAGGACAGATTCCACTGGCGGCTGAACTGAGGGAGGCTTCAGACCTAGGTGTCCCGCTCGTAGTCTCAAACCCAGAGCACCCAGTGAGCCAAGAGATCACTCGAATCGCAAACGAGATTGCGAGCAAACCCAGAGGCCTAAGTGGGAAGCGGTTGGGCATTTCTCTGAGTTAATAGAGTCATGAATGCAATTAGCGTTGTGAACCCTGTGACCGGCCTTGAGCTACACAGTCTTACTCCTTTCTCCGCAGCCCAGGTGGCACTTGAGTTTGCGGACGCCAAAGTTCAACAGCGAAGCTGGGAAGCCCTGGGGGCTAAAGAGCGCTCCAAGATCGCATCAAGACTTGCGGACCTGTTGGCAAAGAATGCCGACCGAATGATGGACCAACTGCAGCTTGAAACCGGAAAGTCCCGCTCCCATGCGTTTGAAGAAATCACCGGAGCTCTCGGAGCAATCGCTTACTACGCAAAGGTGACACCAAAGCTCATGCGCAGGACCAAGGTTCGAGCGGGTGTCCCAGTCATGCTTTCGGCTTACACCGAACCACAGGCGGTTGGTGTCGTGGGGATCATCACCCCTTGGAACTACCCCCTAGCCCTGACCATGATGGATGTTGTGCCAGCACTTTTGGCCGGAAATGCAGTTGTGCAGAAGGCCGACAACCAGACCGCCAAGACAGTAATGCTTGCGCGGGACTTGGCAATCGAGGCGGGCGTTCCCGCCGGAATCTGGCGGGTTGTTTACGGAGAGCCAGCTGAGGTTGGAAACGCCGTTACCGATAATGCCGACTACGTAGCATTCACCGGATCCACCCCGACCGGAAAGATTGTCGCCGAAAGAGCGGCGCGAAGACTTGTCGGTTACTCGCTTGAACTCGGCGGCAAGAACCCAATGATTGTGATGCCCGGAGCAAATCTAGAAAAGGCGGCAGAGATAGCCATCGGCTCGGCTTTTGGTAACTCGGGTCAACTTTGTGTATCCATCGAGCGGGTTTACGTCCCCAACCACGCCAAGCAGCAGTTTGAAGAGATTCTCAAGCGCAGGGTTGAGTCCCTGACGCTTGGAAACTCAAACAAGTTTGAGTTTGACTTGGGTGCCCTAACCTCAACTGCCCAGCTCAACCGAGTGGCAGGTTTTATTGACCGAGCCAAGTCCGAGGGTGGGCGAATTGTCACCGGCGGCCGAATCATGACTGAAGTAGGTGCAAACTTCTACGCGCCTACCGTGGTTACCGACTTGCCTCTGGGTGCCGAGATTCTGCACAAAGAGGTCTTTGGTCCAGTTATCGCTCTGGTGGGTTACGAATCCCTAGATGAGGCAGTTGAACTTGCCAACGACACCGAGTTTGGCTTGAACGCATCCGTAGTTGGAGATCCAAAGCAGGCGTTGCGCCTGGCATCCCGCCTAATGGCTGGCTCGGTGAACATCAACGAGGGTTACCGAGCAACCATGGCCTCGATGGCAGCACCGATGGGTGGCATGAAGCAGTCTGGAATGGGAAGGCGTTCAGGACCCGGAGGTCTTCTTCGCTTCACTGAGACTCGAACCATTGGAGTAGCGAACAAAACTCCGATTGGATTGCCAAACCGAGCGAAAGATTTCAAGAAGATGGCGCCGTTGATGACCAATTTGGTCCGGCTAATGGGGAAGCTCTAGGTAGCGTCTGGATCAAACGGTGCTGCTTCGCCAACCTCTAGTGGTTTTTGAAGTGGCTTCGCACTGTTGAGCTTCTGGGCCATGTTTCTGGCCTCTTTCTTCTCCTCAAGCAGCGCCTCGCGAACAATTCTTCGCGGGTCATACTGCCTAGGGTCAAGCTTCTTCCAATCCACATCCTCATAGCCATCGCCAAGCTCGTTCTTCATCTGATCTTGGGCGTTGTCGAGCATGCGCTTGCCCTTGCGAACTAGTTCGCCGAGCTTCTTTGCGTAGTAGGGGATGCGGTCGGGTCCCAAAATCAGGACAGCAAGCAGCACGATAAGTAGAAACTTCTCCATGCTGAGTCCGAACATGCCAAGAGTTTACCCCGTCGAATACGGAACATTTACAAACTGCGAACCTACACTTGGTCACACGATGATTGACAAAATTTCGAGCTGGAAATACACCGAGGACTACGCGCTAGAGCCCGAGTCAATCCGAGCTGCCAGACGTCACGCCGATGAGCTCGGCGTTGAGTCCGTAACTCCAGCCACCGGAGCTCAGCTTGCCGTTATCGCAGGTCTGGGTCACGCGAAGAACATCGTTGAGGTTGGAACCGGAGCAGGAGTTTCCAGCCTTTGGCTACTAAGCGCCTCGAACGACAGCGTGCTGACCACGATTGACTCCGAGCCTGAGTATCAAAACGTCGCCAAGGAAAACTTCAAGGCCAGTGGTATTCAGCCAAATCGAGTCCGCACCATAACCGGCAAGGCCGCGACCGTTATCGGCAACATGGCTGAGTCGGCATACGACCTGGTGTTTTTAGACATCGACCCCGAATATCTGGAAGAGCTACTACCAACCGCGGTTGCTCTTGTGAGGCCCAAGGGGGCATTGGTCGTGGCCCATGCGCTTTGGCGAGATCGAGTTCCAAACCCTGCGCTCAGAGATGAGCAAACCAGCGGAATGAGATCGGTTTTGAGAGCTTTTGAAACTTCGGATGACTTCACGTCGACCATCTCAATGGTTGGCGACGGATTGCTAATTGTTTATAAGAGGTAGTTACTACTTCTTAATTACGCCGGCAAGAACTGAGTGAAGTTCTTTTGCCTCTGCCTCGTTGACAGAAACAACCAGTCGGCCGCCACCCTCTAGAGGAACACGAAGAACGATTAGTCCTCGAGGTTCGCGCTCAGCTTCCATCGGACCATCACCGGTGCGTGGCTTCATTGCTGCCATGACAAACTCCTCGAAAAACTGCGTGAAGTCTAATTATTCCAAAGATTGCGCCAGATAGCCAACCCGATTAACCGCGCAGCCACCCACCAAGACCCGCATGGCAGTCAAAAAGGTGCCCAACAGGAACGTTCTCGTTATCCGCATGGGCCAAAGAAGGATCCCCCGGACCATAGTTCACCGCTGGAATACCTAGTTCAGCAAAGCGCGCCACATCGGTCCAGCCATACTTTGGCCGAGCCGGAATCTTCACAACTGACGCAAATTCCTGAGCCATTCCAAGGGTTAGACCCGGTCTTGCACCAAGTGCCAAGTCAGTGATCTCGAGCTCATACTCGGGAAACAGCGCCTTGAGTTTGGCTTCAACCTCAGCTGCGGTGCGAGAAGGAGCAAAGCGATAGTTCACAGTCAAAGTAGCTAGGTCTGGAATCACATTGGTCGCAATGCCACCGGAGACCATCACTGCATTCAGACTCTCGCGGTATTCGAGTCCATCGACCGCGATGGTCTCAGGCTCAAATGCGCTCAAAGTTGCTAGCGCTGGGGTGAGGGAGTGCAGGGCGTTGCTGCCCATCCAAGGTCTCGCGGAGTGTGCCTTAACGCCGCGGGCGACTAGCTCGACTCGAATCGTGCCATTGCAGCCGCCTTCAATCAAAGCGCTGGTTGGCTCGCACAGCACTGCGAAATCTCCCGCCAATACCTCAGGGCTGTTTCTAGAGATGCGACCAAGTCCGTTGAGGTCAGAGGCAACCTCTTCGTTGTCGTAGAAGATCCAGGTGATGTCGTAGCGGGGAGTAGCAAGCTCTATAGCGAGCTTTAGCATGACCGCTACCCCGCCCTTCATATCAACCGAACCGCGACCAAGGATTACCTGTTCACGTTCGAAGTGATGCAAGACGGCAGGCAGGTTGTTTGCCACTGGAACGGTGTCTATGTGACCGGCAATGATTACGCGCTTGGATTTACCAAGGCTGGTTTTTGCAATGACCGCATTTCCATCTCGCGATACTTCCAGGTGAGAGGCATGGCTCAGGGCTTGCTCAATCTCATCGGCAAGCTTTGCCTCGTTGCCGGAAACCGACTCGATGTTGCAGATGGCAAGGGTGAGTTCAGCAAGATCTGCTTTTGGGTCTAGCGACATGTCAAAAAGGCTACCTGTATTCTTGGGCCAATGAGCACAAGCTACCTATCAACCAAGGCCTGGGGTCACGGCCTGGCAACCATCGCCTCCGATGGATCGATTTTGGATGTCTGGTTTCCAGCTCCAGAGGTTGGCGAGGCACCAAAGTCTGACCTGCAGTGGTTCTCTCCACGCGAGCTTGACCAAATGGTTGGAAACGACGAGCTTAGAAACACTCGCACCGAAGTCATCCGGGTCGAGATTCAACTTGATCAGCCAGTGGAGTCCACCCAGGATGCCTACCTCCGACTGCACCTGCTCTCTCACCTTCTGGTAGTTCCAAACTCAATCAATCTTGAAGGCTTGATTCCAAACCTTCCGATAGTTGCATTCACCAATCGCGGTGTTATGGCGCTATCTGACTTTGAGGCCCGCACCATCACCCTTCGCAACCACGGCGTGGTGGCGCACTCAATCGACAAGTTCCCAAGACTTGTTGATTACGTGGTTCCAAAAAAGGTCCGCATTGCAGATGCCAGCCGAGTGCGCCTAGGTGCTCACCTAGCTCCGGGAACCACTGTGATGCATGAGGGCTTTGTGAACTTCAACGCCGGAACCTTGGGCTCATCCATGGTCGAGGGTCGAATCTCGCAGGGTGTGGTGGTTGGCGATGGTTCAGACATCGGAGGCGGAGCCTCAATTATGGGCACCCTCTCCGGAGGTGGCACCCACAAGGTTTCAATCGGCAAGCGTGCCCTACTCGGTGCTAACTCGGGTATCGGTATCTCCATCGGGGATGACTCGATTGTCGAGGCTGGCCTCTATGTCACAGCCGGAACCAAGGTAAACCTGATTGTTGATGGCCGAACTCAGATTGTGAAGGCAGCCGAGCTTTCCGGTCTCCCGGGTCTGCTGTTTAGAAGAAACTCACTAAATGGTTCGGTCGAGGCAATCGCCCGCGAGGGTGTCGGTGTTGAACTCAACTCCGAACTACACGCCTAAGAGGTAACCGAGTCCCAACCCTTAGCTGGTAGCGGCTGATCATCAAGATACAGCGGGTGTGCGGCCTGCTTCACAACCTCACCAATGGCTTTGAATCCCCTAGGCAGAGCTGTTCCAGCTGGAAAAGTGGCCAGCAGGGAGTGATCCTCGCCACCGTGCAAAACCCAGTCTCGTTCGCTGGCCTCAAAACCCCTCGCCTGCATGGACTGAGCCGCTAGCTCAAGAACAGCCTCGTAACCGCTTAGAGCAGCGGCTGAGAGCTTTAGCGACACCTCAGAGGCCTTGGCCATTCGGGTGGCATCCATGGAAAGACCATCCGAGACATCCATCATCGCTGTGGCAATACCAACCGCAGCAACCCCGAGTGAAATTGGTGGGTTTGGGCGGAGTTGAATTGCAACCCACTCGTCGTAAGCCTTCGCAAGAGTCTCATCGGGTGAAAGCAGCAAATCTAGACCGCAGGCTGCTCGGCCCAACGTGCCGGCAAGTGCAACAACATCTCCAGCCTGAGCACCACTGCGCAAAACCGGCTCTCCAGCTAGCTCACCGTGAGCGGTAACCGCAATCACGATCTCATTGCCGCGGGCTAAATCACCACCGACAATTTCTGCTCCGGGGGAAAGCACGTCGATCCCAGACTGCAGTCCACGTGCGAAGTCCTCGAGCCAGGCCTGGGTGGTCTCCTTGGTTACGACCATTGCAACCACCAGCGCGGTCGGCTTAGCGCCCATGGCGGCAACATCCGCAAGGTTTGTGGCAACCGCCTTGAAGCCAAGGTCATAACCGGAGGAGAAGTCGAGCCTAAAGTCGCGATCCTGAACCATGGTGTCGGTTGTGACAACGTATTTCCCGCCGCTAGCAATAACTGCGGCATCGTCACCAGATCCAACCAAGGTGCTTTCGCCTCGCCTAAAGCTGGCAACGGCCCTCGAGAGGGCAACACTTTCACCTAATTCAAAGATAGTTGGGCCTGAATACTTCACCCGATAACGCTAGCCTGTAACAGATGCGAAAGCTCTTCCTTATCCCTTTTGTCCTGGTGCTATCCGGCTGCACGCCAATGGTGAACCTCAGCGCAGCCGAGTTTTCCAACGATCCGGCCTGCGCAGAGGTTTCGGTCCGACTGCCTGCAGAGCTGGGTGAGCTTCAGAAGCGGCAAACCAATGCTCAGGCCACAGGAGCTTGGGGCGAGCCAGCATCGGTTCTGCTGCGCTGTGGCCTAGAGGGTGTTGAGGTTTCCACTCTCCCTTGCGTGACCGCTGGAGAGGTGGACTGGTTAGTGGATGAAAGCGATGCCCCGAACTACCGATTCATTAGCTATGCAAGATTCCCAGCCGTTGAGGTGATTGTTGATTCCAAGAATGCGAGTGGAATAACTGCGCTTGAGGGACTGGGTCAAGCGGTATCGCAGATACCCGCAACCAAGGTCTGCACCCTAACCACCAACTAGCGCGGGTCTATGCCCTTCGCGAGGCCAGTTTCGATCAGAGTCTGAATGAGTTCGGTGTAGCTAACACCTGAGGCTGCAAAAAGCGACGGATACATCGAAATAGGTGTGAACCCAGGCATGGTGTTGACCTCGGTGAGCACAAATCCAGATTGGGTCAAAAAGAAATCTGTCCGAGCCAGCCCCGAGCAACCGAGAGCCCTAAAGGCTCTAATCGCGAGATCTTGCATTTGGGATAGCTCGTTCTCACTGAGCACAGTTGGGACCAAGAGGTCAGCCCCACCATCTAGATACTTAGCCTCGTAGTCATAAAACTCTCGTCCGGTAACCACAATCTCACCGGCCACCGAAACAACCAACTCACCGGTTGGCTTCTCCAAAACTGAGCACTCCACTTCTCGCCCGAAGACTCGCTCTTCGACCAATGCTGTTTGATCAAGACTCAACGCCAGGTCGATTGCTGCTTCCAGTTCTGAGTGCTGCTTGACGAGCGTTACTCCTACCGAGGACCCCGAGCGTGATGGCTTCACGAAGACCTCAGACTTCGCAAACGCTCTGGCTCTGGAAAGTTGAGCTTCCCTGTCCAAAGTCCAACTGGCTCTGTCGATTACAAGCTCAGCTGCGACTGCGATGCCTGCATCCCGAAAAACTGCCTTTGCCTTGGATTTTTCCATGGCTAAAGAAGAGGCCAGCACGCCATTGCCAACGTATGGGACACCCATCAGTTGCAGGAGTCCCTGAACCGAACCATCCTCACCGTTTGGTCCGTGCAGCACCGGGAACGCCAAGTCGATCTTGACGCTCTCACCACTGGAAAGAGTGACAGAACTACTTCCAGGAGTAAAGGAAATCTCAGGAGCATGAGCGCTGACTTCAGGGTGCTGAGCGAGAGTCCAGTCCAGGCTGACTGGCGAGTCAGTAAATCGACCAGATTTGGTGATTCCAACTTGAATCACTCGATACTTCGACAGGTCGATTGCAGAGAGCACTCCGAGGGCGGTCACGCATGACACCGAGTGTTCTGAAGACTGGCCTCCGTAAATAAGGGCGATGGTTTGCATCACTCCACCTCCACGGCATCCTGCAGGTTCAGCTGTCTGCCGAAATCCTTCGGGTCCATTCTTCCCTCGATGACATCCAAAACCTGGGATGCAATCGGCATCTCAATGCCATGGCGTTCGGCAATCTCAAGAACAGGCTCAACCGAGCTCAATCCCTCTGCGGTTTGCTGCATGCGCTTGAGCACCTCGCGCTTGGAGTAGCCCTGACCGAGCATCTCTCCAGCCCTGAAGTTTCGAGACAGCGAAGACTCGCTGGTGGCAATCAAGTCTCCAAGACCCGCGAGTCCAAACATGGTTCGCCTTCTCGCCCCTTGCGCAACGGCAAACTTTGTAATCTCAGCCAGACCTCTAGTCATGATCGACGCTTTGGTGTTTTGACCATATCCAAGACCGTTCACGATTCCGATGGCAACCGCAATCAGGTTCTTCAGAACGCCACCCAACTCGGTTCCAATCAGGTCCTGATTGGTGAAGACCGTGAAGTAATCGGAGGAACAAACCTTTGCCACCTCGGCTGCACGATCGGCATCGGGACAAGCGCAAACCGATGCTGCCGGCTCACCTTTTGCAATCTCAAGCGCGAGGTTAGGACCGGAAACAACTGCCACCTGGTCCAGTGAAACTCCAGTTGCCTCATGCATGACCTGGCTCATTCGCAACCCAGTTCCAGCCTCAAGGCCCTTGATGAGGCTCACCAAAGTCGCGGCCTCAGGAATTAGGTGCTTCCAGCTGACCAGGTTGTCCCTCAGAGTCTGCGATGGCACGGCCAGATAGATCTGCTCGGCATTTGCAAGTGCGGACTCGATGCTTGATGTCGCGGTCAAGTTTTTGGGAAGGTTGATGCCCGGCAGGTAATCACCATTGCGGTGGAAGGAGTTGATTTCATCCGCGACCTCTGGTCGCCTGGACCAAAGCGTGACATCCTCGCCACCATCGGCGATGACCTTCGCAATCGTGGTGCCCCAGCTTCCGGCACCCATTACGACGATGCGGCTCACTTCTTCTTCCTAAAGTTGCCGATCTCGCTCTGGCCCTTCTTGGCAGGATCCCAAAGCTCTTTGGGAGGAGTCTCGCCGCGCATTTCGCCAACCAGTGCGCCGATGGCGTGCATCACAGAATCGGTAGCGGTAGCCAAAGCTGCGGTGCTGAGGTTGTCTTTATCAAGTTCGTCGAAACGCATCGGCTTACCGATCTTCACTCGAACGAGGTGAAATGGGTTAGGTGAAATCTTTTTGGAGTACGGGCCCATCACCTGTGCAACGCCCCAGTGGGCGGCCGGAACAATCGGCAATCCCATCTCAACGGCCAGGCGAACTGCGCCAGCTTTGCCGCGCATTGGCCAAAGATCCGGGTCTCTGGTGAGGGTTCCCTCAGGGAAGATGACAACGACCTGGCCAGCCTTGAGAAACTCCTTGGCTGCCCTCATTGGCTCGTCGTTTACCCTGCCGGATCTGTAGACCGGAATCTGTCCAAACTTCGGAAGCAGGCCGCCCAGAATTGGAATCCTAAAGAGAGCTTCCTTGGCCAAGTAGTGCGGGGCACGCTTCATGTGGAAGTAAACCGAGTAGGCAAAGGCCAGCGGATCTAAGTAGCTGAGGTGATTACCGACAAGGATGTAGCCACCCTTTGGGAGGTTTTCTAGCCCTTCGGTTTTGACCCTAAAGAAGATTCTCACAAGCGGGGCTAGAACAGAGGCCACCATCATGAAGGCTCCGGTGTTTTCCCGCTTTGGGACTTTTGGAACCCTAACTTCACCCATTACTAGGCCTGAAACTCGAAGTCAGCGCCGAGGTCACCAAGCTTTTGAATGAAGCGCTCGTAACCGCGTGAGATCAACTGCACGTTGCTCACGTTTGAGGTTCCCTCGGCTGCCAAAGCTGCCACAACATGCGAGAAACCACCGCGAAGATCCGGAACTCGAATGTCTGCTGCGTGGAGTTCGGTTGGTCCTGAAATCACTGCGGAGTGCAGGTAGTTTCGCTGCCCAAAGCGGCAGGGGTGGCCACCGAGGCAGTCCTTGTAAATCTGAATCTGGGCACCCATTTGGCGAAGCGCATCGGTGAAACCGAAGCGGTTCTCATAAACGGTCTCGTGAACGATTGAAAGACCGTTCGCCTGAGTCAGGGCAACTACCAAAGGCTGCTGCCAGTCGGTCATGAATCCAGGGTGAACATCGGTCTCGATAACTACCGGGTTCAGCTCATCGCCGGGGTGGAAAAAGCGAATTCCATCATCGTGAATATCAAACCCGCCACCGACTTTGCGGTAGACGTTTAGGAAGGTCATCATCTCAACCTGGCGAGCGCCACCAACAAAAATGTCGCCGTGGGTAGCGAGGGCTGCTGCGGCCCAAGAGGCTGCCTCGTTGCGGTCAAAGAGTGCGTTGTGGGTGAAGCCGGTTAGCCGCTTCACGCCCTCGATACGAATCACTCGGTCGGTGTCGACCGAGATGATTGCACCCATCTTCTGCAGGATGCTGATTAGGTCGATAATCTCAGGCTCAATGGCTGCTCCGGAGAGCTCCGTCTTGCCATCTGCCACACAGGCCGAGAGCAATACCTGCTCGGTTGCACCAACCGAAGGGTAGGGAAGAGAAATCTTTGCTCCGTGCAGTCCCTCGGGTGCACTCAGGCGTGTGCCGGTTGGCAGTTTCTCAATTACAGCACCGAAGCTTCTGAGGACATCGAAGTGGAAGTCCACTGGTCGGTCGCCAATCTCACAGCCACCAAGTCCTGGAATGAAAGCTTCGCCCAAGCGGTGCAATAGCGGGCCGCAGAAAAGGATTGGGATTCTGGAAGATCCGGCGTGAGCATCGATGTCAACCATGCGAGCCTGCTCGACCTTTGAAGAATCGAGCACCATGTCACCAGTGATTGGGTCGTGCGTGATAGCTACGCCGTGAAGCTCAAGCAGACCAGAAACAACCTCAACGTCTGAGATGTGAGGAACATCCAACAGCCTGGATGGGGTCTCCCCCAAAAGGGCAGCGACCATGGCCTTGGTGACGAGGTTTTTTGCTCCCTTGAGCTCAACCCGACCAACCAGTGGCTTGCCACCATTGATGGTTATTGTGCTCAATCAGACTCCTTTGGCAGGGAGAGTCTTTGGCTTCCAGGACTCTCGCTTGGCCTCGTAGGCGACGATTGCCGCTTCGTTTTGGAGGGTAATTCCGATGTCGTCAAGGCCCTCCATGAGACGCCACTTAGTGTATTCGTCTATCTCAAAACTGACGGTGATTTCACCCACCCGCAGTGTTTGGTTCGGCAGATCTACAAATGCTTCGATGCCGGGATTGGCCTCGAGCTCAGCCCATATCTGCTCGGTCTCGGCTTCGGTAATCACGCCCGAGATAAGGCCCTGTTTGCCCGAATTGCCACGGAAGATATCTGCAAACTTGGCAGAGAAGACCGCCTGGAATCCAAAGTCGCGCAGCGCCCAAACCGCATGCTCACGAGATGAACCGGTTCCAAAATCTGGACCAGCAATCAAGATCTTGGCGTTTTTGTAAGTGTCTTGGTTCAGCACGAAGTCAGGCTCAGCCTGACGCCAGTTGGCAAACAAGCCGTCTTCAAAACCAGTCTTGGTGATGCGCTTTAGATAGACGGCTGGGATGATCTGGTCAGTGTCAACGTTGCCGCGCTTCAGGGGAGCCGCAACTCCGTGGAAGGTAGAAATCTTTTCCATTTAGCCCTCCAAATCTGATGGGCTAGAAAGTGTTCCGCGCACTGCAGTTGCAGCCGCTACCACCGGTGAGACCAGGTGAGTTCTCGCACCCTTGCCCTGGCGGCCCTCAAAGTTTCGGTTCGACGTTGAAGCTGCTCGCTCCCCTACCGCCAACTGGTCCGGGTTCATGCCCAAACACATCGAGCAGCCGGCGAAACGCCACTCTGCTCCGAAATCCTTGAAGACTTTGTCCAAACCCTCTTCTTCGGCCTGGAGCCTCACCTTCTGTGAGCCTGGAACAACCATCATTCGAATACTGTCGGCCTTCTTTCGACCCTTCACAATCGAAGCGGCGGCGCGAAGGTCCTCGATGCGAGCGTTGGTGCAAGAGCCTAGGAACACGGTGTTCACCGCAATGTCCTTCATTTTGGTGCCGGGAGTGAGGTCCATGTATTCAAGTGCTCGCTCAGCGGCAGCCCGCTCGTTGGGGTCGGTGATCTCCGCTGGGTTTGGAACTGAATCCAGTAGCGATACGCCCTGGCCAGGGTTGGTGCCCCAGGTCACAAATGGGTCGAGGGTATTTGCGTCGATGAAGACCTCAGCGTCAAACACTGCGTCGTCGTCGGTCTTCAAAGTCTTCCAGTACTCAAGTGCAGCATCCCAGTCCGCGCCTTCGGGAGCGTGCGGGCGGCCCTTTAGGTAATCGAAGGTGATCTGATCTGGAGCAACGAGTCCTGCTCGAGCACCAGCCTCGATAGACATGTTGCAGATAGTCATGCGGCCCTCCATCGAGAGCGCTCGAATCGCACTGCCGCGATACTCCAAGACATAGCCCTGACCACCGCCGGTGGAAATCTTGGCAATCACAGCCAAAATGATGTCCTTAGCGCTAACCCCTGGACGCAGGGTTCCCTCGACATTGATGGCCATGGTCTTAAACGGCTGCAGTGGGAGAGTCTGAGTTGCCAAAACATGCTCCACCTCGCTGGTGCCGATACCCATTGCAAGTGAACCAAACGCTCCATGGGTTGAGGTGTGGGAGTCACCGCAAACAATTGTCATTCCAGGCATGGTCAAACCAAGCTGAGGCCCAACCACGTGCACAATGCCCTGGTTCTTGTCTCCCAGCGAGTGGATTCGAACTCCAAACTCGGCGGTGTTATCCCGAAGCGCCTGGACCTGCACCCTGGAGGTCGGGTCCGCAATCGGAAGGTGAATATCAAGAGTCGGGGTGTTGTGGTCTTCGGTTGCAATAGTTAGGTCTTTGCGACGGATGTCTCTGCCTGCAAGGCGCAAGCCATCAAAGGCCTGTGGAGACGTGACCTCGTGGATGAGGTGAAGGTCGATGTAGAGCAAATCTGGTGAGCCGTTCTCGCCCTTTACGACCAAGTGGTCGTTCCAGAGCTTTTCGGCAAGCGTCAATGGCTTAGAAGTCACTACCAACCTCGCTTTTGTTAGGTTCCTAAGTTTAGCTGACGAGTAGATTGTGAGAGTGGTTCCAATAAATCAGGCAGATCTTGAAAAACTCCAGTCAAAAACCGTCAAGGTGCTGGCTGGCGGTCAAGCCCTAGGCGGATTTGGACTCGGCGCCACCCTTTCAGTGGGCGCAATCATGGCTGTTGAACTCTCAGGCAGCACAGCCTGGTCGGGAGCGGCAGCAACCCTCAGCACCCTCGGTTCTGCATTCTCTGCAATCCCACTGGCAAACCTCGCCTATCGAAAAGGTCGCCGCGTAGCACTTGCCTCTGGAGCAGCGCTTGCAATCTTTGGTGCAAGCGCGATGATCATTGCTGCCGCAACCAGATCCTTTCCCATTGAGCTAATTGCGCTTTTCATGCTTGGTGCAGGATCGGCGGTTTCACTTCAGGCCCGCTTTGCCGCCACCGACCTTCCGCTCAATAGACCGAAGGCGAAAGACCTTTCTCTAGTGGTTTGGGCCACGACCCTGGGTGCCGTGATCGGACCAAACCTGGTGGCACCGGGCGAAGCCTTTGGACTCTCCATTGGCATGCCTCATTTGGCCGGACCATTTCTTTTCACAATCGCAGCCCAACTTGGCTCAACCCTGGTGTTTTGGTTTGGACTCAGACCTGACCCGCTGATTGTGGCCAGAGACATGGCAGGACTTAGCGAGAAGCGCAAAAACGTTGGGGTCAAAGAGGCGATTCAAGTGATTCGCTCGGTTCCACTCGCGGGTTACGCGGTCCTAACCATCGCGCTGAGCCACTTGGTAATGGTCTCGGTAATGTCGATGACCCCCGCCCACCTCAATGCCGAGGGCCACAGCCTGGCCGATGTTGGCCTCACCATCTCACTACACGTTGCGGGAATGTATGCAATGGCTCCGGTCTTTGGATGGCTCAGCGACCGCTTTGGTGCCAGAAAAACCATAGTTTTGGGTCAGCTGATATTCATCTGTTCGCTGCTGGTTGCTGGTTTGGGCCAATCCAACTTTGTGATGGTAATCATTGGGTTAGCACTGCTGGGCATTGGCTGGTCAGCCTCGACCGTTGCTGCCAGCGCACTACTTTCGGAGACCCTCGGAGTTGAGCAGCGCAGCAAGGTTCAAGGATTTAGCGATTCGCTTATGAACTTCTCGGGTGCATTTGGAGGAGCGGTTGCCGGCACCATCTTGGCCACCTATAGCTTCAGTGGACTGAATGCGGCAGCGCTGCTGCCCGTGGTTTTGATTGTGTTTGCCACGAGCTTTGCTCGCAGGTGGCGTTAAACGAAGAAATCTCGCTCCCGAGATGAATTCATCAAGAGCGAGATTTGGTGACTCCAGCGGGATTTGAACCCGCGCTACTGCCGTGAGAGGGCAGCGTCCTAGGCCGCTAAACGATGGAGCCGAATTGCAACTTGGAAAGCATGCCACAAATCAAGATTCTTGGCAATCTATCGGCTGAATAGCTGGAGCCCGCCGGGGTGAACCTCGACACCAAACGGTGCATTACCAATCAATTCGCCATCGGCGGTCATCGGATAGGAATCGTTCTCGATGCGAATTGATTTAGCCTTGAAAATCTCGACCTCAGGAAACCGAGTGTGCTCGCCCTTGTATACGGTTGGGAAGATCTTTAGCAGCCTCGGGCGCGACACCTCATGAAGAATGAAAACTTCTAGCTCACCGTCGGTAACCTCGCTGTCCGGGGAAATCTTCATTCCGCCACCAAAGTTCTTGACGTTGGCAACTCCACAAAGCATCGCTCGAATCTTGCGGTGCTCGCCATCGACAGTAATTGAATACTCGATTGGCTTGAACTTTGGAAGCTCAATGAGCATCGCTGCCACGTAACTGTTTGGACCCTTGGGCCACTTGAGGTTGTTGGCGGTATTCGCACACATCGCATCAAAGCCACCTGAAATTGATCCGAAAGACCAGAACTCTCGATAGGAAGTCACAACCTTCATCACATCCACTCGGCGAGGAGTTGCGAGTGATTCAAGAATGTTTTCAACAGCTGCTGCCGGGTCACCCAACTTTATGTTGAGCTGACGAGCCTGATCATTGCCCGATCCCGCCGGCACAATTCCCAGTGGAATCTGATTCGGAACGCAAATGTTCACACCGAGTTGAGCGGTTCCATCTCCGCCCACTGCTACAACCCCAGAAATCTCCTGGGCGGAGATTGCCAACCGAGATTTTTCGCTCGCTGCAATTGCGCTCTCGGATGTGAGGTTGATCGCGGGGATGCCAGCTCGCTGCAATAGCTCAAAGACCTGATCGCCAACCAGTTTTCCTCTTCCGCGATTAGCGGCTGGATTAACTAAAACTCCAAGTGGCTTCATTGCAGACCCTTCTGGCGGTGACACAAACATAGACCCTTTTGGGGAGCCAGTTATCTAGCGTGGCCAGCAAAGTTCTTTCGCCTACGATATTGACCATGGAGCTGACCAACCCAACCCCTGAAACCCTGCTTCAGGCTGCCCTGCACCTGCAGGCAGGTGGGCTAGTGGCATTTCCAACCGAGACCGTATATGGCCTTGGCGCAAACGCCGAAGATGAATCGGCAATCGCAAAGATATATGCGGCCAAGAACAGACCAAGTAACCACCCGCTGATTGTTCACATCGGGGAGACCGCGGATGTCTATCACTTTGCCAAAGACATCCCCGAATATGCCCAGGCCCTGATGGCCAAGTTTTGGCCGGGACCCATGACCTTGATCCTGCCTAGAACTCAGAATTCGAAAGACTTTGTGACAGGTGGGCAATCCAGCGTTGGAGTTCGGCTTCCAAATCACCCCGTGGCACTTGGCTTGCTTCGAGCATTCGCATTCTTAGGTGGCCACGGCCTGGCTGCTCCAAGCGCAAATCGCTATGGGGCTGTTTCCCCCACCACGGGCCACTCTGTGAAGCAGGAGCTGGAGGCTTACCTGAATGAAGGCGACCTAATTCTTGAAGGAGGCAGCTCTGAGGTTGGCGTCGAATCAACCATCATTGACTGCACGGGATCTAACCCAGCAATCCTGAGGCCAGGAGCAATTACCGCAGAAGACATCGAGCTCTGCACCGGCATAGTCGTCGCAGAGCCAGCAGAAGCCTCCATCCGGGTCTCGGGCTCTCATAAGCAGCACTACTCACCAAATGCCAAGGTCGTTGTCGGAGGGCTTGCATCCCCAGGCGAGGGGCTAATCGCTGACTCGAAGATTGAAACTCCAGTCGACGTGATCCGACTAGCCGCTCCGGATTCGGTTGAGGAATACGCTCGTTTGCTTTATGCAGCGCTGCGCGACGCCGATGCCCGAGGTCTAGAGGTTGTGCGAGTCATTGCCCCCGAGGGCGAGGGGCTTGCAGTCGCAATCCGAGATCGAATTAAGCGTTCGGCATCCGAGGGCTGATGTATTCCGGCAAAGTAGCTGTGCTAACCAGCAAGCACCAAAAGCTCCCCTTGATTGCCCCGAAGTTTGAAGAGCATTTGGGCATGAAGGTTGTCGAGACTGCGCTGGACACTGACCAGTTGGGAACCTTCACCGGAGAGATTCCTCGAACTGGCACACCCCTGGAAACAGCTATTGCCAAAGCTCGCCTTGGCATGAGGGCAAGTGGTTCACTGTTGGGTCTGGCATCCGAAGGTTCAATCGGACCAGACCCGCTAGTGCCATTCACGGTCTCAAATATTGAGCTGGTTGTGTTCGTGGATGATGAGCGCGGAATCATCGTTTATGAGCCCTTCCGCTCCTTCGAGATCGCACACGCAACCACCACCTCTAGACACGGGGATGATCTGCAGCATTACCTGCAGAAGGTTGGCTTTCCCGAACAAAAACTGATTGTCCGACCGAATGCAGGAGCAGGCGAGATCGAGAAGGGCATTGGCGAACTCGCTGCATTGCAAAACGCAGTGGTTAGCTCATCCGCTGCCTCAAGCGATGGCCTTGCGCGGATCGAATGTGATTACCGAGCGATGCACTCCCCCAGCCGAAGACTAAACATCACAAAGGCCGCTGAACTTGTTGCGATGCGACTAACTCAGATTTGCTCGCAGTGCGAATGTCCTGGCTTTGGCAAAGTGATTTACGAGCGGGGCTTGAGCTGCGATGGTTGCGGCGAGTTTGATGCCGATGCAATCACTGCAGAGCTAAAGGCTTGCGTGAGTTGTGATCACACCGAGCTTGGCCAGCTAATTGCCTTGACGCTCTCTCCGGCCAAGTGCCAAAGCTGTAATCCCTAGATTGCGACGATGATGCTGCTCAGCAGCATTGCGATGCTCACGCCGCCCCAAAGTCTTTTTTCCTTTTCACTTCTAGTGAGGTTGTTTAGAAGTGCTGCAAGCGAGAAGAATCCAACCAAAACCCAATTGACTATGCCGTTTAGATCAGGCTCCAGAAGCGGATCCAGCAGCCCGAGCTGAGCCACGTAGTGACCACAAATTGCGAGCATTACAAAGAAAGAGACAGCGCTTGAGAAACGATATTGAGCGGGAAGTTTTGGGGTCTGGCCTCCAAATGCGTATTCCCCCATGGGGGCTCCGAGCACGAGTGCGAGCTGGAAAAGCGCTGTTGCAAATGTCGCAAAAACTAGAAAACCGGAGGCAAACGCATCAAGCATTTTTACCTCCGGTAACTTGCTGGGGTACCTGGACTCGAACCAAGAACAAAGGTACCAGAAACCTCCGTGTTGCCAATTACACCATACCCCAAGGGTTGAGCCCGAGGGCCCGACGCACAATCTTAGCGGGATTGAGCGAAAGCCTCTAGTCGAGCTAGGGACTCAGTTTTTCCGAGAATCTCCATGCACTCAAATAGCGGAGGTGTGACTCTGCGACCCGAAACCGCTACTCGCACTGGACCGAAAGCGTTTCTTGGCTTCTCTCCAAGAGTTTCGACCAAAGCCTGGCTCAGAGCGTTCTGAATCTGTTCGGTTTTGAACTCGTCGAGCTCCAAAAGTGCGGCGTGGGCAGCCAGCACAATCTCTTTGGCATTCTCGGGTAGGCCAGCCAGTGCCTCAGCCTCAAACTGCAGTTGGTCAATTGACTCGAATAGGAAGCCCAGCATCCCCGCAGCCTCAGACAGCACGGTGATGCGCTCCTGGATCAGCGGAGCAGAAATCGAGAGAATCTCTTTCTCGCGCTCGCTTGGGTTTGCGCTCAAGACACCCGCGCTCTGCAGGTAAGGAACCAGGCGCTGTTCAAAGTCCTTTGCTTCCAGAAGGCGCAGGTGAGAAGCATTGATTGAGTCGGCCTTCTTCTGGTCGAACCTCGCTGGGTTTGGGTTCACGCTCTCAACATCGAAGTTGCTGCAGAGCTCCTCCATGGTGAAGATGTCACGGTCTGGAGCGATTGACCAACCCAAGAGAGCTAGGTAGTTGAGCAGACCCTCTGGGATGAAGCCGCGGTCGCGGTGTAGAAACAGGTTGCTCTCGGGGTTGCGCTTGGAAAGCTTCTTGTTGCCCTCGCCCATCACAAATGGCAGGTGACCAAAGCGCGGAATGAAGCCGGTGATGCCCGCCTCATACATCGCGTTGTAGAGAGCAATCTGCCTTGGCGTGGACGAAAGTAGGTCCTCTCCTCGCAAGACATGGGTGATGCCCATCAGGGCATCATCAACGGGGTTCACCAATGTGTAGAGCGGCTGACCGCCTGGGCGCACCACAACAAAGTCAGGGAAGGATCCCGCTGGAAAGGTAATCTCACCGCGAACTAGGTCAACAAAGGTGATGTCCTGGTCGGGAACCCTTAGTCGAAGCGCTGGCTGGCGACCCTCGGCAATGTATCGAGCGCGATCGGCCTCGCTGAGATCGCGCTCCGAGTTGTCGTAGCCCAGCTGCACTGCTCGGCCAGCCGCCTTGTTGCGCTCTTCAATCTCTTCACCGGTTAGGTAGGACTCGTAGATGTGACCTGTTGCCTTCAGTTTTTCGACCACTGCCTGATAGTGCTCACCGCGCTGAGACTGGCGGTATGGCTCGTTAGGACCGCCGACGTCGATGCCCTCGTCCCAATCCATTCCCAACCAGCGCAGGCCATCCACAATCTGGTGGTAGCTCTCTTCGCTGTCCCGAGCAGCATCGGTGTCTTCGATGCGGAAAACAAATGTTCCGCCTACCTTGCGAGCATATGCCCAGTTAAACAGGGCAGTTCGGACTAAACCAACGTGCGGAGTACCGGTTGGTGAGGGGCAGAACCGAACCTTGATGTCTTTGCCGGTTGCGGTTGTGGTGGGAGCGGTAATTATTGACATAACAGTCGATAAGCCTAGGCGACGGGGTTAGACAAAACTCCCAGGCCCTTGATTTCACACTCGACCATGTCACCCTTTTGAATTCGGGAAAGACCCGCAGGGGAACCGGTCAGGATTACATCTCCCGGGTAGAGAGTTACGTTGTGGCTCACATAGGAGAAGATCTCGTAGACGTCAAAGTTCATATCCCTTGTGCTGCCGTGCTGGCGAACCGTGCCGTTGATTCTGGACTCAAGGATGGTCTGCTGGGGGTCGAACTCGGTGTCAATCCAAGGCCCCATTGGGCAAAAGCTGTCAAAGCCCTTTGACCTTGCCCACTGCAAATCCGAGAACTGCAGGTCACGGGCAGTTACGTCATTCGCGATGGTGAATCCCAGGATGTAGTCGCCGACTAGGTCCATCGGAACATTCTTTGCTTCTTTGCCGACCACAATTGTCAGCTCACACTCGAGCTCGACCTGATCAGATTGCCATGGCAACACGATTGGCGCGCCTGGGCCCGTTACCGAGCTGGAGGGCTTGAAGAACATCAATGGCTCTTCAGGCACATCCTGTGAAATCTCCGCCGCGTGAGCGGAGTAGTTCATGCCAATGCAGATGATTTTGGAGGGAGCTGTTGGGGCCAATAGCTCAACATCTGAGAGGGAAACTGTCTCCCCGGAGAGCTCAATGCCCGAGTACGGTTCGCCGACAATTACCTTGAGGTTTTCTCCCTCAACCAGTCCGAAGGCAACATTGCCTGCGTGACGGAATCTCGCAATACGCATGCGCCTAGTCTGCCAGCTTTCGCATCCAGCCGTGACGGTCTGGGACCAATCCGTATTGAATACCCGTTAGCTCAGTCCTAATCGAGACTGTCAACTCACCAGGCTCGTTGCCGCCAACCACGAGCTCCTCTTGCGGGGACTTGAAGATCCCGACTGGAGTGATAACAGCCGCAGTTCCGCAGGCAAATACTTCTACGATTTCTCCGGAGGAAACACCCTCTCGAACCTCATCCAGGCTGACCTTGCGCTGCTCAACCTTGATACCCCTGTCAGTGAGCAGAGTGATCACAGAGTCGCGGGTAATACCGCGCAGGATGGTTCCATCCAGCGGCGGTGTGGCAACATGGCCGTCCTTGTATACAAAGAACAGGTTCATGCCGCCAAGCTCTTCGATGTAGGTAGCGCTCTCGGCATCTAGGAACATGACCTGGCTACAGCCATTGTCATAACCAACCTGCTGGGCCTTTAGCGAAGCGGCGTAGTTTCCACCGGTCTTTGCCTCACCGGTGCCGTGGCGACCAGCGCGAGCAGAATCCAGCGCAATCCAAATAGATACCGGCTTGATTCCGCCGGTGAAGTAAGGGCCGACCGGGGATGCAATTACTCGGTACTCGACTCGCTGAGCTGCCCTAACCCCAAGGAAGTTCTCGGCTGCAATCTCAAAGGGTCTGAAATACAGAGTCTTTTCACCCTCTGGCTTTGGAACCCAGGCTCCATCAACCGCAATCAATTGAGCCAGGGAATCGATAAACACATCTTCCGGTAGCTCTGGCAATGCCATGCGGTCCGCGGAGCGCTGCAGGCGCTTCGCGTTCGCATCTGGGCGGAAAGTCCAGATCGACCCGTCTTGGTGTCGGTAGGCCTTGATGCCCTCGAAAATCTCCTGGCCGTAGTGCAAAACAGCTGCCGATGGGTCCATCAACATCGGGCCATATGGAATCACCTGGGCGGAGTGCCAACCCTTGTCCTTCTCCCACACCACCACAACCTGGTGATCGGTGAAGTGGGTGCCGAAGGTTGGGTTGGCGATAATCGCCTCACGCTCCGCGGCCGGGGTCGGGTTCTGGTTTCTCGTTACTTCAAACTTCATAGTTTCGCCTTAGATCAAATCCAGAATGCTCTGGGCAACCTGGTCAGTAGAACGCTTTTGGTCTCCGCGGCTAAGAAGGTCTTTTGCGACTGCCGCTTCGATTCTTTCGGCAGCATCCTTGAAACCAAGGGTCTTTGCCAAAAGTGCTGCGGAAAGGATTGCCGCAGTTGGGTCCGCCAGGTTTTTTCCGGCGATGTCCGGGGCTGATCCATGAACGGGTTCGAACATGGAGGGGAAAGCTCCGGTGGGGTTTAGGTTAGCCGATGCTGCCAGGCCAATGCCGCCGCAAACTGCAGCAGCCAAATCGGTGATGATGTCGCCGAACAGATTGTCGGTCACAATCACGTCAAAACGTTCTGGTGACTGGACCATGTGGATTGTGGCGGCATCGATGTGGAGGTAATCGTGAGTCACCTTCGGGTACTTAGCCGAGACCTCCTCCACCATCCGCAACCAAATCTTTCCCGCGTGGACCAAAACATTGGTCTTGTGCACCAGAGTCACGTGCTTGCGCTCACGAGTCGCAGCCAGTTCAAACGCATACTCAACCGCTCTGCGAACACCAAAGGCGGTGTTTACAGAAACCTCGTTCGCGATCTCGTGGTCGGTGCCCTGGCGAATAGCGCCCCCGTTTCCAACGTAGGGACCCTCGGTTCCCTCCCGAACAACAACAAAGTCGATCTTTGGCTGTGAGGCCAAAACAGAACTAACGCCAGCAAAGAGCTTTGAGGGGCGAAGGTTGATGTGGTGATCAAATGCAAAGCGAAGCTTCAGTAGCAACCCGCGCTCCAAAACTCCAGATGGCACTCTCGGGTCGCCAATGGCTCCGAGCAGAATTGCATCGTGCTGCTTGAGGGCACTGAGGTCATCCTCGGTGAGAGCTTCGCCTGTTGCTAGGTAGCGATCTGAACCGAGGTCATAGTTTGTGATTTCGAGCTCAACCTTGCCAAGCAAAGCCTTTTCAAGGGCAGCCAGGCCAACGGAGGTCACCTCCGGACCAATTCCATCTCCGGCAATTACTGCAAGGTTCAACGATTTCAACTACAGCCTCACGGGTTCACGTGCTTAAACCCTAGGGCTTTTGCCCAGGCAGTAAATGAAAAACCGACCAGGAGTCAGCAAAGACTCCTGGTCGGTTTCATAGTTTGACTATTTGGTGATGACAGCGAGTCCAGTTTGGCTCGCTGCATTTGCCACTGAACCGCCGTTTACAAGCTCTCCGGTGAAGCCGTTCTGGCGCATGAAGTCAATCGCCTGGCCGGCGCGGTTTCCACTGCGGCAGTAGATGTAGTAGTCCTTGCTTGGGTCAAGGGTTGCTAGCTGCGCGGTGAAGTCAGCATCTGCGATGCCCATGCGAACAGCGCCTTCAAGGCGACCCTCATTCCACTCCTCTGGAGTGCGAACATCGATTACGGCTGCATAGGCAGAGACGTCAACGGTCGGCTCTGATGAGCAAGCGGCCAGTGAGGTGGTGGCGAACACAGCGATCAAGGCTGCAACTACAAACTTTAGAAACTTCATTTCGTGGTCCTTTCCAGATACCCCCTAGGGTATGTGATAGAGTTGCGCTCGTCAAGTTGATTGGAGACACGTTTTGGATATTCCTCAGGAAGATCTGGATTCGGTAAAAAAGCGCCTGTCCCGCGCCCAGGGTCAGCTCGGAGGCATCATCAAGATGCTTGAAGAGGGCAGAGATTGTGCCGATGTGCTCACTCAGCTTGCGGCAGCCCAGGCGGCTGTCTCCCGCGCTGCCTTCTCACTGATCGCAAGCGGCATGGCCACCTGTGGCAACGATGCCGAAGGCAAAGCCGACAGAGCAAAACTTGAAAAAGCATTTTTATCCCTCAGCTAATTCCTTGAAAGGTAAAGACCATGGCTAAAGAAGTAACCATCGACGAACTAGAGCAGGCAATCGCTCTCGGTGCACACGTAGTTGACGTTCGCGAGGCGGACGAATTTGAGAACGGTCACGTTCCGAACGCTCACCACATCCCTCTGAACACTGTCCCGGATCGGATTAGCGAGATCCCTGAGGGCGAGACTGTTTGGTTGATCTGCCAGGGTGGCGTGCGCTCAATGAAGGCAGCCAACTACCTAGAAGCTCAGGGCTACGACGTGGTCTCTGTGGCTGGCGGAACTGGCAGCTGGATCGGTGCTGGAAAGACTGTGTCATTTGAGGCCAGCAAGTAATGGGCCTTTTTGATTTTCTAAAGAAGAAGTACGCAACCGTTTCCCCTGAGCAAGCCAAGGCAGCTCAGGATGCTGGTGCGACGCTGATCGATGTTCGCGAGAGCAGCGAGTACCGCGGCGGCCACGCTCCTGGAGCGAAGCTGATTTCACTGGGCTCACTTGAGTCAAGACTTCACGAGATTCCTAAGGAGCGCGAGATTCTGGTTATTTGCCAGTCGGGAATGCGCTCTGCTCAAGCCGCTGGAATCCTTGCTCGCGCCGGCTACAAGGTCACAAACGTTAGCGGCGGCATGTCCAACTGGCAGCGCTCTGGAATGAGGGTCGTCAGGTAGTGAAGGTTCTAATTGTTGGTGGCGTTGCAGGCGGAATGTCTGCTGCTACCAGGTTGCGCAGGCTAAAGGAAGATGCGGAAATAATCATCTTCGAGCAAGGTCCTCACGTTTCCTATGCAAACTGTGGTCTGCCGTATCACGTGGGTGAAGTAATTCCTGAGAAGCGTTCTCTGCTGCTACAAACTCCTGAGTCGCTTCATGCTCGCTTCAACCTCGATGTCCGAGTCAACAACCGAGTTACCAAAATCAACCCAGCTTCCAAAACAGTCGAGGTCAAAAACCTTGTTTCAGGCGAGAGCTACACCGAGTCCTACGACTCTCTAATTCTCTCGACCGGAGCCAAGCCAAGAATGATTCCAATTCCAGGCCTTGAGCGTGCTCATGTGCTGCGGGATGTGCCTGATGCCCTTCGGATCAAGGAACTGGTCGACAGCAAGAAGGTCAAGTCGGCAGCAATCATTGGTGCCGGATTCATTGGAGTCGAGCTTGCAGAGAACCTGCAGCACAGAGGCATCGAGACCACCATCGTTCAGCTTGGCGACCAGATCCTCAATCAGTTTGACCAGGAAATGATCGAGCCGCTCCAGGCAGAGTTGGTGAATAACGGCATCAAGCTTGCGCTCCGAGGAGAGACTGAAGAAGTCTTGAACGACTCTCTGAGGCTAAAGGATGGGCGAGTAATTGCTGCAGACCTTGTGGTCGCGGCGATTGGTGTGGTGGCCGACCATCACCTTGCCGTTGACGCAGGGCTCAGGATTGGTGAAGCAGGAGGCATTTGGGTGGATGACCAAATGCGCACTTCGAACAAAGATATCTATGCAGTCGGAGATGCAGCCGAAAAGGTAAGCGCGCTCACTGGTGAGAATCAGATGATTTGGCTTGCCAACTTGGCTAATCGCCACGGCCGCCTAGTGGCAGATGTTGTGGCAGGTGAAAAGGTAGTTGCCCGCAAGTCAATCGGCACCGGAATCATCGGTGCCTACGGCATGGCAGCCGCGCTGACTGGACTGACTGAAGGTCTAGCTAAGCGCATGGGCATACCTCACCAGGTAATCCACCTGCACCCATCAAGTCACGCTGGCTATTACCCAGGTGCTGAAAGACTCAGCCTCAAGGTCTTGTTTGACCCAGAAACCGGAAAGATTCTGGGTGCTCAGGGAATTGGCCGCGATGGAGTGGACAAGCGAATCGACGTAATCGCAACTGCCATTTATGCAGGACTAACAATCGATGACCTGATGAACCTAGAGCTTGCCTACGCACCAGCTTTTGGCTCAGCCAAGGATGCAATCAATCAAACTGGTTATGTCGGCAACAACGTAATTGAGGGTAAGACCCCAACCATTCAGTGGCACGAGCTAGCGGCAGCTCAGGCTGCAGGAGCCCTTGTGATCGATGTTCGAACCAAGGAAGAAAACCTGGCTGGAAGCATCCCAGGCGCAACTCTCATTCCGGTTGATGAGCTCCGTGAACACATCAACGAACTAAAGGGTAAAGACGTGATTGTTCACTGCGCAGTGGGTCAGCGCGGTCACACCGCCACCCAGATTCTGCGCAGTCACGGCATCAGCGTTCGAAACCTTGACGGCGGCTATGCGACTTGGAAGATGGCGATGGATGCCAAAGCCAGAGTTGGCTAGAGATTAAATGAGAAAAGGCCCCCAGCCGGGTGCCTTTTTCACTTTTTAGTACTCGTCGGAAATCGAAATTGAGCGCATCGCGTCAGCCGAGATCTCACCCTTGAGCTTGTCGAGAATCTTTGCCTCAACTGGTGAGTCAACAGTGATGACGCTGAGTGCCTTGCCGCCCTTTTGCTGGCGGGCAATAGTCATAGCTGCGATGTTGATGCCTGCCTCTGCAAAAGCCTTGCCATAGATTGCAACGATTCCTGGGCGGTCCTGGTAAACCATGACGACCATGTGCTCGGCCATTGAAAGCTCAACGTCGTAACCGTTGATTGAAACAACCTTCTGGTGGTGCTTTGGACCAATCACCGTTCCACCAGCGGAAACTGTGGTGCCATCGGAGAGCACAGCCTTCAGCGTGGTGACGTTGCGGTACTCATCGCTTACGGTGTCCTGAGTGAGGCGAACTTCGACACCGCGCTGCTCTGCCATCAGTGGAGCATTTACGTATGAAACCTGCTCAGTGACCATGGTCTGGAAGAGGCCCTTGAGCGCTGCAAGCTTCAAGACTGTGACATCGTGAGCTGCGATCTCGCCGCGTGCCTCAAACTCAACCGAGACGATCGAGGTGTGGGCGAGTCCTGCAACAATCTGGCCGAGCTTCTCGGCCAGCGGAATGCCTGGCTTCACAGATGAGTCAATAACTCCTCCGGCAACGTTCACTGCATCAGGAACCAAGTCACCAGCTAGGGCGAGTCGAACAGAGCGAGCAACCGAAATACCCGCCTTCTCCTGAGCCTCATCGGTAGATGCTCCCAAGTGAGGGGTAACCAAAATGTTGGGCAGGGTTAGAAGCGGTGAATCCTTTGGAGGCTCGTTCACGAACACGTCTAGTCCTGCACCAGCAATCTGACCGGAGGACAAAGCGGTAAAGAGTGCAGCCTCGTCGATAATGCCGCCGCGCGAGCAGTTCACGATTCGAAGGTTTGGCTTTGCCATGGCGAACTGCGGGGTTGAAATCATGCCCGTGGTCTCGGGAGTCTTTGGGATGTGGATGGTGATGAAGTCGCTTCGCTTCATCAGCTCCTCAATCGAAACTAGTTCGACTCCCATCTGCTCGGCGCGAGCCTGAGTGACGTAAGGATCAAAACCAATCAGAGTGGTGCCAAAACCTGCAAGGCGCTGGGCAACTAAAGTACCGATGCGACCTAGGCCGATGATGCCGATGGTCTTCTCGTAGAGCTCTACGCCGGTGAACTTGTTGCGCTTCCACTCCCCTGCCTTCAGCGAAGCGTTGGCGTCAGGGATGTGGCGGGCTAGGCCCATGATCTGAGCGATTGCTAGCTCAGCCGCAGAAATGATGTTTGAAGTCGGAGCGTTTACAACCATCACGCCAGCATTAGTGGCTGCCTTGATGTCGACGTTGTCTAGACCAACTCCAGCGCGAGCAATCACCTTGAGCTTGGGGGCTGCTGCGATCGCCTCTTCGTCCATCTTGGTGGCGGAACGAATCAGAACAGCGTTGGCCTCCGCGAGGGCAGGCAAGAGCGCTGCGCGGTCTGCGCCATCAACGTTGCGAATCTCGAAATCTGGTCCGAGCGCTTCAAGAGTGGCCGGGGATAGTTCTTCGGCAATTAATACAACTGGCTTAGACAATGGCTGACCTAACGTCTCATCGACAGTGATTGTTGGGAACAGGGCCAGTCTAGTGACAAAAAGGGCTGATTAGTCCCTTGGGCACTGGCAACGGTCGCTCTCGGCAATGCCGTCGAGAGCCTCTTCAATGTGTTGTCCACATCCCTGCCAGGTTGGCTTTGAGCAGTCGTAGCACATAACTGGTGAGCACATAAGTTTTCCCTTTCGTTGCATACCCCTAGGGGTATAAAGAAAAGTTTACCGAAGAAAACTCAACAGTTCAAAACACAAAACTCAGTTTTCGAGCAAATACCTGAGCTCGACCAACCCGGAGTCAAACTGTTTGCTGGAGTGAAGCCTGAGTGTGCTCTTGATCTTTGAGCCTTTGAAAAGTCGCACTCCACTGCCCAGGATGTCTGGGGTTACAAACAACCGCAGCTCATCAAGTAGACCCATCACCATTAGGCCATCAACTAGTTCTGCTCCCCCACCAATAAATATGTCTCCGGGGTGCTTGTCCTTAATCAGTTGAACCACCTCGCGAAGATCCCCCGAAGTGAAGTGAACTCCAGACAACGCAGCACCGTCGAAACGAAGTGGCTGCTCGGTCAAGACATATGTTGGGAGAACCCGATCCATCTCTGGTGCTGCTGCCAGCTCAAACTCAAAGGTCTTTCTGCCGATCAGCATTGCAGAGCAGGACGAAACCAACTCGACATAGCCGTAGTCCTCGCCGCTGGCGAGGTGCTTTTCGGCCCAATCCATTGAGCCCTCAGGACCAGCGATAAATCCATCGAGCGAGATCGCTCCGTAGAAGATTGTGGGCATTGGAACAGACTAGCGATTCAATCTTTTGCAGATGCAGCAAGGTCTAGATTTGATTCATGACCGACTACTTGCTCTTCGCCACAGCCTTCATGGCCGCGGCTTTAGCGCCCGGCGCAGACACTCTCTTGATTGCTTCAAGGGCAATCGAAAGCAAAGTGGCGGCAATCTGGTCTGCGGCTGGAATCACAGTTGCGAAGCTGGCCATGGTGACGATTGTCTACTTTGGAGTCAGTGCGGCTGTTCAAAATGCAAGCTGGCTAATTTCGATTCTGCAGGTTTTTGGAGTTCTGTTCTTGCTTTTCCGAGCCTGGGTTTTGTGGAACAAGCTGCCCGGGACAAGTGCATCGAAGGTTTCTGGCAGGGATTTTGTGACCGGATTCACAATCGGATTCAGTAATCCGCAGCCCTTTGTTTTCTATCTCTCAGTGATGCCAGCAGTGGCAGCTGAAACCGAACTCTGGGCCTTGCTGGCAATCGTTTTGGTTGGATTTGCTCTGGTCTCAGCGAGCTACATCCTGGCGACAGTTCCGCTTCGAAAGTGGCTTTCGGCTGGCAAAAACGAGGTCTCGGTAAACCGAGTCTTGAGCATTGTGTTCGTCCTGCTTGCGCTATGGATAGCGCTTCGGTGACTGGGGCGAACCCCAGTCACCTTTGAAGCTACTAACCGACGATAGCCGGGATGATTGCTCCGGAGAAGACCTGCCAGGCCAGGATGGTCTTGGCGACCAAGCTGAGCGTGATGTAGGTGGCCTCACCGTAGAGGTAGTTCTTCCAAGGACCAAGCTGCTTGTATTGGAAGGCCTGGTTGAAGGCAAAGGTGTTGAAGAACACGAACAGCGCCACGATGATCCCGTAAACGAATCCAGGGATCTCAGCTGCGTTGGTTCCACCGGGCTGGATTGTGTAGAGCACGATGATTAGCCAAGGGACGATTCCGGTGATTGAACCAAAGATGAATGGCAGACCCTTACCGTTTCCAGGAGTCTCGTACTTCTCCTGCATCGCACCAAAGAAGATCATCGATGCGTTGACCGCAAAGATTCCAACTAGGGCTGCGAAGTCTGAGACACCGGTGAGCTGAGCAATCAACCAAATCATGATCGATGAGGACAGTGAATACTCAACCCAGCGGAAGTAGTTGTGGTTCTTCTTGAGCCCTGCTTTGTAGCGGTTGAAGAACAGTGGCGAAGCGATCAGGAAGTGGAAGAACGCTGATAGCGCCAAGAATGCCACGACACCTAGACCGATGTTGACCTCAAGAAGAACAACGCGGTCAGTTGGAAGATCGAATCCGGGAGGGCCGGTTGGGTAGTCCATGGTGGCTGGGAACAGGATCTGGTTGTCCAGCAGAGTTAGGACATATCCCAAGCCCGCAGCCTGAAGTAGGTGGAGAAAACCTGCGATTACGTTGTAGCCGCGAAGTCTTGAAATTTGTTGATCTGGGGTTCTGATTTTCTTGGCCAAGGTGGCCTCCTTTTACATAGTGTTTCCACGCTATACCCGTGCGCGACAATTCGGTTGGACATCGCGCCAGCCACGACACAGCAAGGGCTAGATCAGCAATGCAGCCTGTCGGGCAGCTCCGAGCGCAACATATTCGGCAGGTTCTGGAACCGACACTGGAGCGCTGAAAATCTCCCTGGCGATTTGCTGAACCGCCTCGTTGGCAGCCGCGCCACCAATCAGCGCAATCGAAGAGATTTGCTGCCCCTGGTCTGTGATGACTGAAGCTCCGAAAGCTAAACCCCGGAGCATGCCTTCGATGCAGGCCCGGGCAAAGTTCTCACGTGAACCATTGGACAGGGTCAGGCCCGTCACCGATGCGGTTGCATCCGGCAGGTTCGGTGTTCTCTCTCCCTCCAGGTAGGGAACAACCACAACACCTCCTGCTCCAGGTGCGGACTTGAGCGCAAGCTCTCCGAACTCATCCAGCGTGACCCCCAAAAGTGCTGCTCCCCACTCGATTACCCGCGCTGCATTGAGCGTGCAAACCAGTGGCAAAAAGTTTCCCTCGGCATCCGCAAAACCAGAGATGATACCGGTGGCATCCGAAACAGGAGCCTGAAACGAGCCAAAGACTGTTCCGCTGGTTCCGAGGGAAACCGCAAAGCTTCCTGGAGTCAGCCCAAGGCCTTGAGCCGCACCAGCATTGTCGCCCATGCCAGCTCCGATTGAAATCGAGTGAGAGGCAAGGTCGCTGCGAACCTTTCCAGCGACCTGGTTGTGACCCACAACTTTTGGCAGCTGCACCTCTCTACCAAGGCAGTAGTTGAGCACCTCATCCAGGTATTCATTTGTGGCTGGGTTGAAGTAGCCGGTGCCTGAAGCGTCTGAGCGATCTGTGAAGAGACCGCCTAGGTCTGGATAGCTATCTGACAATCGCCACGAGAGGTAGTCGTGCGGTAGACAGACTGCGGCTGTCCTTTCCAAGTTCTCGGGCTCATTGTTCTTGACCCACAAAACTTTGGTGGCCGTGAAGGAGGGAACTGGAACGCTGCCTGAATTACTGGCGAGCCACTGGGCTCCAAAGTGGTCAATCAGCTGCTGAGCCTCCCCGGAACTTCTGACGTCGTTCCACAAAAGCGCAGGACGCACAGGCTTTCCAGTTTGATCAAGCAAAACCATGCCGTGCTGCTGACCTGCAATTGAGATGGCACCAACGTCTTCAAGGCCCCCGGCATCGGCGATCGCCTCAAGCAGCGCTGTCCACCAGGCTTCTGGGTCAACTTCTGTGCCGGCAGGGTGCGAAGCCCTGCCGGTTCGAACAATCTGATTAGTGGCGGGATCGAAGATTACGACCTTGCAGCTTTGGGTGGAGGAATCCACCCCCGCCACCAAGCGCGGAGTCATTGCTAGCGAGCGCCCATGAGGTGCTCAAGAGCCAACTGGTTTAGCTGGACGAAGCCAGCACCCTTGCCGTTGTAGTAGCTGTCAGGATCGAAGCTCTCAAACTCCTTGGAAGAAACAAGCTGGGCTCCGCTTTCATTCGCTGCCATAGTCGGCATCGCAAGCTGGTCCAGCTTTGAGCGCTTCTTCAGAGCCTGAACCTCTGGGTCGTTCTCAAACTTCTGAGCCCGCTCCTCAAGCAAGTTATACATGCGGATGTTTGCTCGTGCTGACTCCCAGACTCCAGTCCAGTCCTCGGTGCGAGATGGCTTGTAGTCAAAGTGGCGTGGGCCTTGGTAGGTGGACTTGCCGTCGTTCCCAAACTCCAGCAGGTGGACCAGGGCGAAGGCGTTAGCAAGATCTCCGTGACCAAAGACCAGGTCCTGGTCGTACTTGATGCCCTTTTGACCATTGAGGTCGATGTGGAAGAGCTTTCCGGCATCCAGTGCCTGCGCAATTCCCGCGGTGAAGTTCAAGCCTGCCATCTGCTCGTGACCAACCTCAGGGTTCACTCCAACCATGTCTGGGTGGTCCAAGGTGTTGATGAACCCAAGAGCGTGGCCAACGGTAGGAAGCAAAATGTCTCCACGAGGCTCGTTGGGCTTTGGCTCTAGCGCAAATCTCAACTTGTAGCCCTGGGACAACACATACTCGCTGAGAACGTTGATTCCCTCGCGGTAGCGAGCTAGTGCATCAACCACATTCTTCGCGCTGTCATACTCCGCTCCCTCGCGGCCGCCCCACATCACGAAGGTCTCGGCACCCATTTCGTGGGCAAGGTCAAGGTTTCTGATTGCCTTTCTCAGCGCGAATCTTCTGACCTCTCGGTCATTGGCAGTGAGGGCGCCCTCTTTGAAAACCGGGTGGCTGAAGAGGTTGGTAGTAAGCATCGGCATCTTTAGGCCGGTGTTAGCAAGCCCCGCCTTTAGCTGATCGATTACCTTGCGTCTTTGAGCATCGTCAGACTCGAAAGGGAACAGGTCATCATCGTGAGCCGTGATGCCATATGCCCCTGCGGCCTTCAACTGGCTCAGGGTCTCTTCGAGAGAAACTGCAGCACGGGTTGCTGAGCCGAATGGATCAGCTCCCAACCAGCCAACGGTCCAAAGTCCAAAAGTGAATTTCGTGCTGCTTGACATTGTTTCTCCTTGTATTGAGGTAGCTAAACTTTCATGCCGCCGGGCGATCGCCTGCGGGCGAGTGCATCCACGGTTGCAGCCAAAGCCAACACCGCACCGGTAACGATGAAGCTAACTCCGGCTGGGAATCCCAGGAGCCCCAGACCGTTGTCGATGATTGAGATAACCACGGCACCGATTGCTGCGTTCAAGAGCTTGCCCTTGCCGCCGAAGAGGCTGACGCCACCCACGACCGCTGCGGCAACCGCAGACAACACGATGGTCCTACCTGCAGTGGCCTCCACGGCACCGATTCGGCTGACGTGGAGTAGGCCACCGATGGTTGCCAAGCTGGATGCAATTACGAACGCGTAGATTCTGATTCGTGCAACGTTGATACCGGCACGCCTTGCGGCTTCTGGGTTACCACCAACCGCGTAGATGTATCTTCCAAACGTGGTGCGACCCAAAACGAAGGTGCCGACAAAAATCAAAATCAACACGATCGGAACCACAATTGGCACACCCTGAATCGGGTTTGCTGCAACCAGGCTTCGAGGCTGGTTCAGAATGAATACTGCAACCCCACCGATGGCCAAGAACGACAGCACCTTTGCGATTAGGAAAACCCAGGATCTGACAGGAAGCCCGGCCTGCACTCTCCTACTGCGGTCCCAAAGTGAGAGCCCAAGGGTGGTCAAAACTGCCAATCCCAATAGGCCCCAACCGCCCCAGACCGGAAGGTTTGAGTTCATGATTGCCTTGATTGGCTCAACCTCTAGGCGAAGAATGCCACCGGTGTCCAAAATGATGAGCATGACTCCAGGGAGTCCCAGGAAAAATGCCAGCGAGATAACAAAGGATGGCACACCGATCTTTGCCACGAAGATTCCAATTACCCAGCCGGTGACCACACCTACCAAGAAACCAAGTGCAAGCGCCAGCGGCCAATCCCAGCCGTCATAAGTCAGCTTTACAAACAGGGCCATACCGGTAGCGCCGGTCACACCAGCGCTCAGGTCAATCTCGGCCAGAAGCAAAACGAACACCAGTGCCATAGCCGTGACCATCAGCACTGCGGACTGCACAAAGAGATTCGCAATGTTGATTTCTGTTAGGAAAAAGGGTGAGAGATTGGCGAACAGTGCCATCAGTACCACCACGGCACCGATTGCCGGAAGTGCACCCATGTCTCCAGCCTTCAGGCGGGAGAAGTAAGCCCTCACCTGGTCCGAGATGCTGCCCTCGTGACCAGTTTGAATCATCACTTTTTCAGCCATTTTTAGTCATTCCCCACTGTGGTTGAGCTGCCTGTAATAAATCCAATGACCTCATTGGTGTTGGTGTCCTTGGTGTCAAGCTGCGCCACCATGTTGCCCAAGTACAAAACTGCGATGTTGTCAGCCACCTGGAAGATGTCCTGAAGGTTGTGGCTGATCATTAGAACCCCAACGCCACTTTCCGCTAGGCGGCGAACCAGGCTCAATACCTGTGCGGTTTGAGCAACGCCCAAGGCAGCGGTTGGCTCATCCAAAATCACCAATTTTGCGTCGCGCAAAACCGTTCGGGCAATTGCCACCGTCTGTCGTTGTCCTCCCGAAAGCGAGGAAACGGTTTGCCGAACGGACTTCACGGTTGTGACCGAAAGTGAGGAAAGCGCCATTGAGGCGGAGTACTCCATCTGGGCTTCGTCCAGGGTTCCGATGCGGACCTCTTCGCGGCCCAGGAACATGTTCTGAACAATGTCTAGGTTTTCACACAGGGCTAGATCCTGGTAAACCACCTCGATGCCAAAACCGCTGGCATCACGAGGGGATTGAAGATTTACGGGTTCGCCCATGAAGTGGACTGAACCGGAGTCGTAGGGCTGTACGCCAGCTAGACCTTTGATGAGCGTTGACTTACCAGCTCCGTTGTCTCCAACCAGAGCGGTTACCTTGCCTGCGAAAACCTCTAGGTCGACACCCTTGAGGACATCTACGGGACCAAAGCTTTTCTTTATTTGTGTCAATTTGACTAGCGGCTCTGCCATGTCAACTCCCTTGTTGCTAAACGGTTCCCGGGTGGTAATCCACCCGGGAACCGATCAGTTGTTAGCTACTTATTCTGTTATACCGTTTGCAGCACATGCCTCAGCTACTGCCTCGGTGCAAAGCTCAGCAAAGCTGGCGTCACCGTTAGCAACAACGTCCTTGACATTTGCTGGGGTAACGATCACTGGGTCAACAGCGACGTATGGGGTGCCATCGTCAAGAGTCTTGTTGGCCTCAACGGTGTTACCCGATAGAAGTGCAACTACGACCTTGATGGTTGCGTCAACCAAGATGGTGAATGGCTTGTAAACAGTTCCGTACTGCTTGCCTAGCAGAACGTTCTGCAGACCAGCAATCGAAGCGTCCTGACCTGACACTGGAACGGTTAGGCCGTTCTTGTCCAAGATCGAGATGATCGAGGCAGCGTTGTTGTCGTTAGGAGCTAGAACAGCGTCAACATTTCCACCAACTGCGGTGAATGCCTGCTCGAACAAG
The DNA here is from genome assembly GCA_964593635.1 of uncultured Aquiluna sp. Lineage (GTDB taxonomy): Bacteria > Actinomycetota > Actinomycetes > Actinomycetales > Microbacteriaceae > Aquiluna. Next base: position 14,517 of record CAZQHT010000003.1, on the reverse strand, counting down.
GTTCCAGCAGTTGCTCCATCCCAGGTTCCCTCCATGGTGAACGCAGCCTTTGCGCCCGCTGCGTCAAGGATGCTCTTGGCACCATCGAAGAACATTGCAGCGTTACCGTCAGCTGGGTCTCCAGAGGAGTAGATGATGCTTGCAGTGGTGATGTCCTTGCCAGCTGCCGCTAGGCCGTCAACAATCATCTGTCCCTGTAGTGCACCTACGGTGAAGTTGTCGAATGATACGTAGTAGTCAGCTCCAGCGATTGGGCGGTCGTAAGCAATAACTGGCACGCCAGCAGCCTTCGCCTTCTCTGCTACTGCAGCAGCAGCACCCTGGTGGTCAGTCAAGACCATTACTGAACAACCCTGTGCCAACTGTGCGTCCGCAATGGTTGCGTAGCGACCAGTGTCAGCAAGTGCGTTCTGGATGTCTACTTCGTAGCCAGCTGCGGTTAGGCCAGCCTCAAGAGCTGGACGGTCACCGGTCTCCCAACGTGGGACATCAGCGTCCGGAAGGATCACACAAACACGAGGTACAGCGGAGTCGCCTCCGGGAGCTGCGGTCTCTTCGGTTGCAGTTGGAGCACAACCGGCTAGAAGCAGCGAGCTGGCTGCAGCGGCAGCCAAAACAACGTGTAACTTCTTCATTTTTCCCCTATCAGAGAGTCTTTACGACAACCGAGGTTGTCATAGCTCTTGTGAGCTGCTTTTATGTTTCCACGCAAAACAAATAGATTCGGCACTTTTTTATAAGTATTCGATAACAATCCGCTAAAAATAGGGCTTGTTCCTCTCCGAAATTGCCTTTAGTTCTGAGACCATAGACTTCATTGCATGGCATTTGTAATGCAATCGAACAAATAGGAGATGTGTCTGTGTCGACTCAAGGAGCGCAAGTTGCCGAAGATAGAGCGTCTCACAGTGCGAATCTTTCCCTGATACTGCGCCTTATCCACGAAAACAGGACCATATCGCGTTCCGAGATTTGTCGACTGACCGGCTTGACCAGGTCAACGGTTGCAAAACTAGTGAGCACTATTTGCGAACTCGGCTTCGCATCCGAGAGTGGCGCCGAACAAATTGACCGTGTCGGCCGACCCAGCATCTCTGTTGAGGCAGCTAGAAACATCATTGCAATCTCTGTCCACCCGGAGGTTGACTACCTGGAAATCAAGGCCGTGACCTTCAACGGTCAGATTGTGCTTTCAAAAAGGAGCATCTACCAAAACCCGGTTAGTTCCGATCAGGCAGTAAAGGACATCATTGAGTTGATGACGGTCGTTCTCGAAGAACTTGAGTCCGCGGGCGAGGACTATCGCGTTGTGGGAGCTGGAATCATCATCCCCGGACAAATCGACATCTTGACCGGAGTGGTGCGCCAAGCTCCGCACCTGCAATGGTTCGAGGTGCCAATTCGTGATCAACTCTCTGCTGCCCTAAACATGAAGATCATGGTTGGCAACGATGCCTCGCTTGGATGCACGGCCGAGATTAGCTACGGAGCAGCCAAAGGAGCTAGCGAGGTTGTCTACCTCCACGGCGCATCCGGGCTAGGAGGAGGTGTCTACACGGGTGGCCGAGCACTTCAGGGGATTGGCGGCTATGCCGCCGAGCTCGGACACGTGAGAATCAGCTCATCATCCCTGAATGACTACTCGGGCATTCCTGGAACGCTTGAGGCTCTGGTTCGGCGAGAAGATCTTGTAAAGGTACTCGGCCTCGCCCAGGTCTCGGACGAAGATCTCCAATCCAGCCTGCTGAATCAGCGAACCTCGGCCTCCACTGCTCTTGCCAAGAAGCAGCTCGAAGCACTGGGCATCGGTGTGGCCAACTTCATCAACATCTTCAATCCGGAGGTTGTAGTTTTGGCGGGCTTCCTAAGCGGGCTCTACCGCTTTGACCAAAAGTTTTTCCACGAGGTTCTCAAGCTTCACACCATCCCTGCTGCCCTTGAGGGCACTCAGGTATTCGTCGCTGAACTTGGTTCTAACTCGCTAGCAATCGGAGCCTCGGAGCTGATCTTTGAGGATCTGATTGCCGATCCGAATGCCCTGAGCCAAATCGCAAAAGCCAAGTAGGTTCAGGCAGCAAAAACGGGGTGCCCAATCGGACACCCCGTCTAGCTCAAGCATCTACTTCAGATCGAAGCGATCTGCGTTCATAACCTTTGTCCAGGCGGCTACGAAGTCCTTCACGAACTTCTCGCGGCTGTCATCCTGGGCGTAAACCTCAACGTAGGAACGAAGAATCGAGTTTGAACCAAACACCAGATCAGCCCTGGTTGCGGTGAACTTGACCTGACCGTTGTTGCGGTTGCGCAGGTTGTAGGCATTGAAACCGGTTGGCTCCCAGACATAAGTCATGTCGGTTAGGTTCACAAAGAAGTCGGTGCTCAAAGCTCCAACCTTCTCGGTGAAGACACCGTGCGAGGTGCCGCCATAGTTTGTTCCTATGACTCGCATGCCTCCGACCAGAGCAGTCATCTCATAGGCGGTAAGGCCCATGAGCTGAGCACGGTCGAGCAACAGCTCCTCAGGGCTAACGACATAATCCTGCTTGGTGTAGTTGCGGAAACCATCGTGAATCGGCTCTAGCGGAGCGAAGGAATCAGCGTCGGTCCACTCGGCAGCGGCATCGCCGCGACCAGGTGCAAACGGCACTGCAACGTCAAAACCTGCAGCCTTGGCCGCCTGCTCGACTCCGTAGTTTCCAGCCAACACGATTACATCGGCAACGCTTACGCCGAACTCCGAAGCGATTGGCTCGAGAACAGACAGCACCTTCTGTAGGCGCTCTGGTTCGTTTCCAGCCCAGTCCTTCTGAGGGGCCAGACGAATGCGAGCACCGTTAGCGCCACCACGAAGATCAGAGCCGCGGAAGGTTCTTGCAGAATCCCACGCGGTGGTGACCATTTCGGAAACGCTCAAGCCGCTGGCTGCAATCTTGGCCTTCACGGCGTTCACGTCATATGAAGAGTTGCCGGCAGGAACTGGGTCTTGCCAGATTAGGTTCTCCTCCGGCACGTCTGGTCCGATGTAGCGAACCTTCGGGCCCATGTCGCGGTGAGTCAACTTGAACCACGCGCGCGCAAAAACATCGGAGAAGTACTCAGGGTCTGCGTAGAACTTCTTCGAGATCTCTAGGTAGGCCGGGTCCTTGATCATCGCCATGTCGGCATCGGTCATCGCAGGCTTCACCTTGATGTTGAAATCCTCAACATCCGCAGGCATGTCCTCGGGAGCGATGTCGATTGGCTCCCACTGCCAAGCTCCAGCTGGGCTCTTGGTGAGCTGCCAGTCGTAATTGAAAAGCAGGTAGAAGTAGCCGTTGTCCCACTTGGTTGGGTTTGTTGTCCAGGCGCCCTCGAGACCCGAAGAAACGGTGTCCCTACCGACCGAGCGAGTGGTGTGGTTCATCCAACCAAAGCCGGCTTCCTCCATCGGAGCGCCCTCTGGGGCAGGACCTAGGTTCTCTGCACGACCATTGCCGTGCATCTTTCCGACGGTGTGACCACCGGCGGTTAGCGCGACGGTTTCCTCGTCGTTCATCGCCATGCGAGCAAATGTCTCGCGAATGTGAGCTGCGGTTTTAAGCGGGTCTGGCTGACTATTGACACCCTCAGGGTTTACATAGATCAAACCCATGTGAGTTGCTGCGAGCGGGTTCTCGAGAGTGGAAGCGTCATCGAGCTTCGCGTAGCGACTCTCTGAAGGAGCCAGGAACTCGGTCTCACTACCCCAGTAGATGTCCTTCTCTGGGTGCCAGATGTCTGCGCGGCCAAAGCCAAAGCCAAAAGTCTTTAGACCGAATGACTCGTAGGCAATGTTGCCGGCCAGGATAAACAGGTCAGCCCAAGAAACCTTGTTGCCGTATTTCTTCTTGACTGGCCATAGCAGTCTTCTAGCCTTGTCCAGGTTTACGTTGTCAGGCCACGAGTTCAAAGGAGCAAATCTCTGGTTTCCAGTTCCGCCACCGCCACGGCCATCAGCCGTGCGGTATGAACCGGCAGCATGCCAGGCCATACGAATCATCAAGCCGCCGTAGTGGCCCCAGTCGGCTGGCCACCAGCTCTGGCTGTCGGTCATCAGGGCGTGAAGGTCCTTGTTTAGGGCTTCAAAGTCAAGCTTCTTTAGCTCTTCGCGGTAATCAAAGTCCGCGCCCAATGGGTTGGTCTTGGTGTCGTGCTGGCTCAAGATGTCCAGGTTTAGTGAGTTAGGCCACCAATCGGTTACAGCCTTGTCGTTGTTGGTCTGAGCGCCGTGTGGCACCGGGCAAGATCCCATGGATTCCAAGATTTGCTCCTTATTTATGTATTTGCCGGGCTAATTGCCCGCTACTAAGTCCAACAATACCCGAGGCCAACAGCCTCTCCGACCCAGCAAATATCTACTTGGAGAGTGCCTTTTCTATCCGCTGCACACTCACTGGCGCAGCAGTTCCAAGGCTTTGCGCAAAGAGGCTCACCCGTAATTCCTCCAGTAACCAGCGCCCCGCCTGCAGCTGCGAAGTTGCACCCTTTGGCAAAGGAAGCACTCCGCCGGCCGAGACAAAGATCCTTAGCGCAGCCGCTAGTTCGTTAGCGGGAGCCGCATCCTTGGCTGGGGCCTCTGCGAGCTTGGTGATTCGAACCGCAATGGCCTTCAGATAAATCGGTAAACGACCCAACCGCTCGAGCGAGGTAATGCTCACAAGGTTTGGGGTCAATAGCTGACTCATGTGCTCTTTCTCCGAAGAGAGAATCGGCAGCAGCTCAATGCTCTTTACGCTTGAGATTGCCTTGGTGGCCTCGGCTGCAGCGGATGCGATTCGCACCAGGCTTGCCGCTACTTCGAAGGATCTTTCAATGGCAGCAGCCGCGACTAGATCTCGCACGCTCTCAAACTGTTTTCTCTCAAGCACCACTCCGGCCGGATGTAGCTTTCGAAGTTCTTGCTCTGCCATGGCTGCAATCAGGTCCCTCACATACTGTTCGGTGTCCTTATAGCCAAGGCTCACCAGCGAGAGCTTTTCAGGCTGGCTTAGGTGCTGGGAGATGTATTTGGCAGGCGTTGGTATTGCCCCCTGCACCAAAGCGATAACGCCCCAGATGTGGTTTCGTTCCCTCTCGGATTGAGTTGGGAAAAGCCTGAGGTCAACGCCTTTGGGAGTTGGAACCAAAGCCGGAAAACCACGAATCAGATTGCCCGCCACTTCGGATTCCAGCACCTCTGGGATTGATTCAAAGTCCCAGCTCTCGATGCCGGCACGCTCGATGGTGCTCTCGAGCTGAACGGCTTTTGCCACTGCGCCACGACCCTTGTCCTTGAGCTTCAACTTGAGCTCATTCAAGTCATCACTCAGACCAAGAGGTTTGCCATTCTCATCCACCACTCGGTAGGTCATGCGCATCGCAGAGGGCAGTTTGCTCGGGTCAAAATCACCGGCTGAGATGGCTGTGCCGCTGAGCTGCTGCAGGGTCTTTGCAAGCAGCGGGAGTAGCCCTCCGGTCGGCACCTCGGGAAGCTGAGCTAGAGCTTTTTTGGCCCAATCATTTGCTGGAACCACATTCTTTCTGATGTTCTTTGGCAGCGAGCGAATCAGCTCAGTGACTAACTCTTGCCGCATGCCAGGCACCAGCCACTCAAACGGGTCTTCCTGCAGACCTGCAAGCACTGCCACCGGCACATCCACGGTGACACCATCGTCAACTGCACCCGGGTCAAACCGGTAACTCAGGTTGAACTGCTGACCGTCGTAAATCCACTGGGTAGGTAGGTCCTCATCACTGAGCTCTTGAACCTCAACCTCAAGCAGATTCTGCTTCGTCATCGTCAGCAGTTTTGGGGTCTCCTGCTTGGCCTTTTTCCACCAGCCTTCAAAGCTGCGGGTAGAGACAACATCCAGCGGAACCCGGTTGTTATAGAAGCGGAAGATCTCGTTTTCACCAGGGGCAAGCTCCGGCTTTCTGGCTCGCTCGGCCTGAGCCTCGAGCTCCTCGATCAGCACTTTGTTTTCGCGGTCAAACTGCTGCTGAGAATCCCAGTCGCCCTCAACAAGTGCGTGACGAATAAACAACTCCCGACACAGCATCGGGTCAACCCGTGAGTACTGCATCTTTCTGCCAACCACGATCGGCAGACCAAAGAGAGTTACTCGCTCAAGCGCAACAACTGCGCCCTGTTTCTTTTCCCAGTGCGGTTCGGCAAAGCTCCGCTTTGCTAAATCGCCAGCCAACTGCTCTGCCCACTCGGGCAGGATTTCGGCATTCATGCGCGCAAATAGTCGAGAGGTCTCCACCAACTCCGCGCTGATGATTGCCTCTGGTGGCTTTTTGGCGAGCGCCGACCCCGGGAAGATTACAAACTTCTTGCCGCCTGCTCCTGCATATTCAGCGGCGGCGCGATTTGGCTTCTCTTTACCGTTTTGCCAAACCTTTTTCTCCTGTGGCTGCTTGATTCCAATCTGGCTCAGTAGCCCTGATAGTAGGCACTTGTGAATCCCCTCCGGGTCTTTCTTTCTACCCTTTAGGTTCAAGCCCAGGGGCTTAGCCAGCGACTGAAGTTGCCGCATTAGGTCCTGCCACTCCCTCACTCGCAAGTAGTTGAGGTATTCGGCCTTGCAGAGTCTTCTAAAGGCAGAGGAGGAGAGCTCCTTCTGCTTATCTTCGAGGTAGTTGTAGAGGTTCAGAAGACTTAGGAAGTCGCTGGTTGGATCTATAAACCTGGCATGCAAGAGATCTGCCTGCGGTCGCTTCTCAAGCGGTCGTTCCCTTGGATCTTGGATAGTTAGGCCAGAGACAATCGCCATCACCTCGCGAACCAAGTCTCTGTTTCTTGCCTCAAGCAACATTCGGGCAAAGCGAGGCTCAATAGGCAGTCGTGCTAACTCCTTGCCCAAGCTGGTGAGCTTCACAGTCTTGGACTCCGGTTCAAGCGCACCAAGCTCTGCAAGCAGCCCAAGGCCGTCCTTTACTCCCCTTGGGTCAGGGGCCTGCAGGAAAGGGAACTTGGCGATGTCGTCAATACCGATGGTTGCTGACTGCAGGATTACAGAGGCAAGGTTGGTCCTAAGGATCTCTGGGTCAGTGAACTCACTGCGGGAGTTGTAGTCCTCCTCCGAATAAAGCCTGATCACAACACCAGCAGATGTTCTACCGGCACGACCAGCGCGCTGGTTCGCGCTGGCTTGGCTAATTGCTTCAATCGGCAACCGCTGAACTTTTGCCCTTGGGCTGTAGCGGGAGATTCTCGCGGTCCCAGCATCGATGACGTATTTGATGTTTGGGATGGTGAGCGAGGTCTCGGCAACGTTTGTTGCCAGAATCACTCTTCTGCGAACCCCGGCTACTTTGCTGCGTTCAAACACCTTGTGTTGCTCGCTGCTGCTGAGCCGACCATAGAGCGGCAAGAGTTCGGTGTTCTTATCCAACAGCCCCGATGTGATTCGACCCTGGATTGCCTCTTGGGCGTCTCTGATCTCTGACTCTCCAGATAGGAATACAAGAGTGTCGCCCTCGGGTTCTTTGGCAAGCTCGTCGAGAGCCTTCACTATGCCGTCTAGGTAGTCGGAGGCCGAGCTTGAGTCATCGGGGTCACTGTTTCCCTCGGAGTCGTTGTGGACGGGTCGATAGCGAACCTCGATCGGATAGGTTCGGCCCGACACCTCAATAATCGGAGCATCGTTGAAATGGCGACTGAATGATTCCGGGTCAATGGTTGCCGAGGTGATGATTACCTTGAGCTCAGGGCGCTTAGGCAAAAGCTGCTTGAGGTAACCCAGCAGAAAGTCGATGTTCAGACTTCGCTCGTGGGCCTCATCGATGATGATGGTGTCGTATTGCGCGAGGTCGTTTCGGTTCTGGATGGCATTCAACAAGATGCCATCGGTCATAACTTTGACGCGGGTTGCTTTGCTGGAGGTATCGGTGAAGCGAACCTGATAACCCACTAGCCCGCCGAGCTCAACCTTGAGCTCCTCAGCAATGCGCTCGGCGACAGATCTGGCGGCTATGCGTCTGGGCTGGGTGTGGGCAATGGATTTGCGGCCAAGCTCAAGACACATCTTTGGAAGCTGGGTGGTTTTTCCCGATCCGGTTGCTCCGGCAACCACAATCACCTGATGGTTATTTATGGCCTCGAGAATCTCATGCCTGAGCTTGGATACCGGAAGGTCTTCCGGGTAATCGATTCTTAGCTCAGCCATGGCTCTCCAATGCTAGAGCGCCCAGCAGGCGGTTCTTTGCAAACCGCTGTTAGCTGCGCAGCGCCTTTGCAAGCTCACGGGTGGCATTGACCAAGCGGTCCATGTCCTTCTGGGTGGTGACCAGTGAAACCAACCACTGCTCATCAAGTCCCGGAGGGGTAATGATTCCTCGGTTGAGGCCCCACAGCCAGCTCAGCTCAGCTGCCTCAAAGTCGGTCTCCTTGAAATCGCGGTAGTTGCGCACAGCATTTGGCGACCAGATCATCGCACCCTTGACACCAAAACCAACGGTGTGAGCGGGGAGCTGGTACTCGTTGATGATTTGGTCGAGCTTGCGAAGGGTCTCGTTGTTTACCGCCTCGGCCTTGGCCATCACCTCGGGGGTGCAGATTTCATCCACTGCCTCAACCGCAGCCATAACCAAAGGGTTTCCGTTGTAGGTGCCGAAGTGAGCCATCCGGCCATCTACCACTGCCTGCATGTACTTGGCCTTGCCACCAAAAGCAGCAACCGGCAAACCGCCACCGATGCTCTTGGCAAGGGTAATCAGATCTGGCTGAACGCCAACCTTCTTTGCAGCACCAGCAACACCAGCGGTTAGACCGGTCTTTACCTCGTCAAAAATCAGTGCGATTCCATACTCATCGCAGAGCTCGCGAACACCCTGCAGGTAACCGCGGTCTGGCAGCACGATCGAGAGGTTTTCGATGATCGGCTCGAGCACGAAGCACGCAATGCGAGCTGAGTTATCGGCCATGATCTGGCGCAAGTAGTCGAGGTTGTTGTAGGGAACAACAAAAACCTCACCGGCTACTACTTCTGATGGCACTGCAGGAATCGGAGCGTCGCCGCTACCGATGTCAGACAGCTTTGGCTTTACTGAAACCTGAAGTGGGTCATAGCCACCGTGGTAGCCACCCTCAAGCTTGATGATCGCGCTCTTGCCGGTGACAGCCCTGGCGGTGCGGATTGCATACATCAGCGACTCGGTGCCGGAGTTAGTGAAGCGAAGCATGTCTAGACCGAAGCGCTTCTTGAACTTCTCAGCCGCACGAGTGGCGGTAGGCGACGGAGTCACAAACAAGGTGCCGGTGGTGCGCAGTGCACGCTTGACCGCCTTGACGACCTTGGGGTTTAGGTGACCCACAAGCATCGCTCCGAATCCCATCGAGAGATCCAGCAGCTTGCGGCCGTCTACGTCTTTGACGTAGGCACCCTTGGCGGAGACGATTGAGATCGGGTATGGGTCCCAGTGCTGGAAGCTAGAGGTAACGCCCAGCGGCAAAACTTTGCTCGCCTGTGCGTTGTGCTTTCCAGATTCTTTTGTGGAGGCATTGAATGTCTCCCACTCTTTGGCGAGCAGTTCGTGAACTCTTGCGCGATTCAGTGGAAGGTGTCCTGCCGGAACATTTCTCCAGCCGGTGGTTTCGTGTTTTAGGTCTACAACTTGAGACACGGGGTCACTCCTTAGTGGTTCCCCAATTGTCACCCACGAAACGCAATTAGTCGAATTTAGAGCTAATCATTTTCAAAAAGATTATCGATAAATCCAATATTCAACGAAATCAGTTGAATTTAGGTTGCTTTTCTGCGACCTTCGTAGGGGCTAATTGCCCCATTCACTTGGTGGACCGAGTGTCAAAAGGGTCACAAACAGAATTGCCACCGTCGCGACCAAAGCCAAAACCAAAACCAGCGGTCTTGCGATGAACCAGCGAAAGAGTCGATCGAACCAATTCTTATCTCTTGGGTCCTCGGACAAGGTGGTTCGCCATTGACCCTCGAGCGATTTGGACTTCGAGAGGTAGCGCTCGAATGGGTAGGTGGCGAAAGGGACAATCGCCAATCCAATGCCCAAAACAATCTTGGCTAGCTTCCAGCGCTGATTCACACCCACCAGTGCGGCAACAACTCCATAGCCCAAAAAGGTCAACCCGTGAGTTCCGCCGAAGAGCGTGAAGAGCTCGGCTGGGATTCCGACAGTTGCGCGCAGGATCAGACCGGTAATCAGTAGTGCCCAGGTGAACATCTCTGCAACGGCAAAAAACTTGAAAAGAGACTTTGGTTGAATTCGCATAACTCAAGCCTAAAGTGCTGGTGCGACTACGCTTATCTCATTCCCCAATCCCCCTGGAGCTAATACTTGATTGCTGTAACTGATCTTGAGATCAGCATTGGCGCCAGGACCTTGATGTCGGGTGTGAACTTTAGGGTTCAAAAGGGCGACAAAATCGGACTGGTCGGTCGCAACGGTGCCGGAAAAACCACTCTCACCAAAATCCTCGCGGGCGATGGTCAACCAAGCGCAGGCTCGGTTCAGGTCACCGGTGAAATCGGCTACCTCCCCCAGGACCCACGTAGTGGTGACCCGGAAGAACTTGCCCACACTCGCATTCTGAATGCCCGGGGTTTGGGCGACATTTTGCAGCGCATGAATAAGGCCTCCAGCGATATGGGAGACCCGGAGCTATTCGAATCCGCAATGAAGAAGTATGCCCGCGCTGAGGTGGAGTTCACCTCGGCAGGCGGCTATGCCGCAGAGGCCGAAGCCTCCTCGATTGCATCCAACCTGGGCATTAGCGAGCAAACTCTGGCGCAGCCGCTAAAGACTCTCTCCGGCGGACAGCGCCGAAGGATCGAGCTGGCTCGGATTCTCTTTTCGAACGCAGAAACCATGCTGCTGGATGAGCCGACCAACCACCTCGATGCAGACCGAGTGGTCTGGCTTCGAACCTTTTTGAAGAACTATCAGGGTGGGCTGATTGTGATTAGCCACGATGTCGACCTGGTTGAAGAGACCGTAAACAAAGTCTTCTACCTGGATGCCAATAGGCAGGTAATCGATGTCTACAACATGGGTTGGAAGAACTACCTGAAGCAGCGCGAGGCTGACCAGGAGCGCCGCAAGCGCGAGCGTGCCGGCGCAGAGAAGAAGGCTGCAGTTCTCACTCTGCAGGCTGCAAAGTTTGGTGCAAAGGCAACCAAGGCAGCCGCCGCTCACCAGATGCAACGTCGAGCTGAAAAGCTCTTGAGTGGACTTGAAGAGGTCCGCGCCACCGACAAGGTCGCCAAGATCAAATTCCCCGATCCAGCCCCCTGCGGAAAGACTCCCCTTATGGCGAGCAACCTTTCAAAGAGCTACGGTTCACTTGAGATCTTCACCGCTGTCGATCTTGCTATCGACCGCGGAAGCAAGGTTGTGGTTATTGGTCTAAACGGTGCCGGAAAAACTACCCTGCTGAGAATCTTGGCCGGGGTGGACAAGCCCGACACTGGCCAGATTGAACCGGGTCATGGACTCAAGATCGGCTACTTCGCCCAGGAGCACGAGACCCTGGATGTGAAGAAAACAGTTCTGCAGAACATGCTCTATGCAGCGCCTCAGCTCGGTGAAACCGACGCCCGTAAGGTTTTGGGTTCGTTCCTCTTCACCGGTGACGATGTTCAAAAGCCAGCGGGTGTTCTCTCCGGAGGAGAGAAGACTCGACTAGCACTTGCTGCACTGGTTGTATCCAGCGCAAACGTTCTGCTGCTGGACGAACCCACCAACAACCTTGACCCAGCCAGCCGCGAGGAGATCTTGCGAGCACTAGCTGGATTTACCGGCGCAGTTGTCCTGGTGAGCCACGATGTTGGAGCGGTGGAAGCACTAAATCCAGAGCGAGTATTGGTTTTGCCAGATGGTGTTGAGGACCACTGGAGCCAGGAATACGCGGATCTGATTTCGCTGAGCTAAGCCCGCTTGTGTTCTAGGGAGCTTCCCTCAACATCAACGTTTGGCAATAGCTTGTCCAACCACTTCGGGAGCCACCAAGCACTCTTGCCCAAGATTGTCATGATTGCTGGAACCAAGATCAGGC
>CAZQHT010000003.1:0-2389 GCA_964593635.1 uncultured Aquiluna sp. | reverse complement strand
AGCCACCAAGCACTCTTGCCCAAGATTGTCATGATTGCTGGAACCAAGATCAGGCGAACTAGGAACGCGTCAATCAAGACACCGATGGCAAGACCAAAACCGATTGGTCGAACCAGGGTTAGGTGATTGAAGGCAAAGCCACCGAATACCGTCACCATGATTAACGCAGCTGCAATAACCACTGCGCGGGACAGGTGAATGCCGTAGTTGATGGCGTCCTTTGGACTCTTGCCGTGGACATAGGCCTCACGAATACCTGAGGCTAAGAACAGCTGGTAGTCCATGGCCAGTCCGAACAAGATTCCAATCAGAATCGTCGGCAGGAAGTTCAGGATTGGACCCGGGTCATGTACTCCAAATAGGAATCCGAGCCAGCCCCACTGGTAGACAGCAACCACTGCACCGAAGGTGGCAAACACTGTCAGCAAGAACCCTGCGGTTGCTAGTAGCGGAACCAGGATTGAGCGGAAAACCAGAATCAGCAGGAACAGCGACAGGATCAAAACCGTACCCAGGTAGAGCGGCAATGCTGCGGCCAACTTGTCCGAAATGTCAATGTTGGTCGCCGTCATGCCGGTGACTCCGAGGATGCCACCGAAGTCCGACTCAATCCCTGAGGCCAGCCCGCGAATGTCAAAGACCAACTCTTCAGTCTCGATGGTTGCAGGACCTAGCTCAGGGATGATCTGGAAAAGCAGGGTCTTGTTGTCATCCGATACTGCAGCGGGAAGAACTGCCAGCACATTATCGAGCGCAAAGAAGCGCTCACTGATGTCTGCCTGCAGCTCAGCCTGAGCATCCTCTGGAATTGCATTCGGCATGGTGACTACGGTTGCAATGCTGCCGTTAGCACCAGAGCCAAAGTTCTCACTCACCAGCGAGAAGGCTTTGTAGGTGGTGGAGTCCAGCGGCTCGGATGAGCCGTCTGGAAGACCTAGGCGCATCTGGCCAGCTGGGATGGCCGCGATGCCCAAAATCAAGCCAACGCCAAGTGCAGCAACCCAAGGGTGCTTGGTGGCAAACACTGGCTTGAGTGCATTCTTTGGCTGCTCTGCCTCGTGGCGAGATTCCTCGGAAAGCAGCGCTGCGCGCTCTTTCTTGTTTAGGGCCTTCATGCCAACCAACGACATCAGCGCAGGAGTAAAGGTGAGTGCGATTAGGACTGCCAATGCGATTGCCACCGCACCCATGGTTCCCATCAGACCCAAGAAGCCAATACCAGTGAGATTCAGTGCGGCCAGCGCGATGATGACTGTGAGGCCGGCGAACATAACCGCATTGCCGGAGGTGCCGGTGGCAAGGCCGATGGACTCACGAAGCTCCATTCCAGTCTTGAGCTGCTTGCGGTGGCGGTTGAGCAAGAAGAGGCTGTAGTCAATTCCCACGGCCAGACCCAACATCACTCCCAAAATTGGGGTGGTTGAGGTCATGTCAATAAAGCCAGACAGGGCCATCGTGATTGAGGCAGAAATACCAACGCCCAAGATTGCCGAAATCACTGGAAGTCCTGCAGCGATCAAAGATCCGAGCATCACAAACAAAACGATGGCGGCAGTAATCAGACCAACGATTTCACCAATGCCCAATAGGTCACCGAAGCTGGTGGTCAATGCTTGCGAGAACTCAACCTGGATGCCCTGCTCCCGAAGCTCGGAGAGCTTCTCCACAACACCCTTGGTGGTGACATCTTCAACCACGTTCACCGGAACGGTGAACTGGATGGTGGCGATGGCGGTAAGGCCATTGCTTGAGACAGTGCCAAAGTTCTCGGTCACAACCGATAGGCGCTTGCCAACGGCAATCAATTCTTTGTTCTCTTCGATTTCGGCCAGGCCTTCGGCAAGCTTTGCCTCTGCTGCCTCAAGCTCGACTAGCCCTGCATCAATCTGGGCCTGGGCGATTGCAATCTGTGCCTCGCCAGCTGCGACCTGCTGCAAACCACCGTTTACTTGAGCCTGGTTTTGAAGCAGTGGAGCGAGCATGCTTGCTGGCGCTCCACCAGCTTGCATCTGAGCAATTCCCGCATTGATTTGCGCGAGGTTACCCTCTAGTTCAGTTCTGGTTGATGCAAGCTCGGCCTTTTGGGTGTTCAGTTCGGCCTGGCCACTTTCAAGCTCTGCTCGACCTGACTCAATCTCTGCTTTGCCATCGGCAATCTCCGCCTCAGCTTCGGCAAGTTTCACTTCACCATCGGCAAGCTCCTGGCGCTGGTCGGCAATGTCCTGAGCGGTAGCGAAGGGGTCGATCACTGTTGCAACTCCAAACACGGCTCGAGTTTCTTCGAGCGCCTCTGAAATCAGCTGCTTCTCGGCCTCGGTGAATGAGGCGTCATCTTTGTGGAAGACAGCTTGGCCCTGACCTCGAGCCGCCTCAGGGAAAGACTCCTGCA
>CAZQHT010000002.1:54210-61091 GCA_964593635.1 uncultured Aquiluna sp. | reverse complement strand
GCGCGGACTACGACGACAAGGGTCAGTACCGCTACCCAGAGGGCTTCGACCCAGCTACCAACGAGTGGAAGTCAGGTTACGAGGAGGCCCGCTCAAAGTGGGAGGCCGAGTATGCCGAGGCACACGCTCGCTGGGAGCTTCACAAGGTTCAGGCCAAGGCTGCTGCAGAGCACCTAGCCACCCTGCCAGACACCGCTCCACCAGCACAGGAGCCAAGCGCTTCTGCAGGTGCAGCGTCAGACCAGGGCACCCTTGCCGACGACGAGTCACTTGCCGCACTTCGCGACAAGCTAGCTGGCGGCAACTAAGTTCAATACGGACAAACCCCAGGGCCGAAATGCCCTGGGGTTTTCCTTTATCCTTGGGCCTATGTTGATTGGGCTTACCGGAGGCATCGGTTCTGGAAAATCCACGGTTGCTAGCCGCTGGGTTTCACTTGGTGCTACCGAGATTGACGCCGACATTCTGGCAAGAGAAGTGGTTTACCCAGGCACCGAGGGACTGCAGGCGGTCGCAACTCGTTTTGGCGCTGACCTAATTCAAGCCGACGGAACTCTCAACCGGCCCCTGTTGGCGCAACGGGCATTTTCAAGTGAGACCGACCGCAAAGACCTAGAGGCCATCCTTCATCCACTGATTCAGAAGTTGGCCAAAGAGAAGGTGGCGGGAGTATCGGGGCACGTTGTTTACACGATTCCACTTCTGGTCGAAACAAACTCGCAGCTGCCTTTTGACAAGGTGGTGACCATCTCCTGCCCAGAGTATGTTCGACTTGAAAGACTTATTAGCTCTAGAGGCATGAGCGAAGCGGATGCCAGGGCAAGATTCGCCTCGCAGGCTTCGGATGCAGAGCGCGAGGCGAGAGCTGACCTCGTAATCGACTCCAACTGTTCGCTCGAAGAGCTTGAGGCTAGGGCTGATGCTGCCTTTGCCTCACTAACCGCCTAGAGTTATGGCCGTGATAGAGCGGGATCAGAAACCTTTCAAGGTAGTGAGCCCCTTTCAGCCCGCTGGAGATCAGCCCCAAGCGATTGCTGAACTAGAAGCCCGAATCAAAAACGGTGAGCGAGATGTGGTTCTGCTGGGAGCTACCGGAACTGGAAAAAGCGCAACCACAGCCTGGCTGATTGAAAGACTGCAGCGCCCAACGCTTGTGGTGGTTCACAACAAGACCCTGGCGGCTCAGCTAGCCAGCGAGCTCCGCGAAATGTTTCCTGAGAATGCGGTTGAGTACTTCGTCAGCTACTACGACTACTACCAGCCTGAGGCATATGTGGCACAGACCGATACCTTCATTGAGAAGGACTCCACCATTAACGAAGAGGTTGAGCGCCTACGCTATTCGGCAACCATGTCGCTTTTGTCTCGCCGAGACGTAATTGTTGTTGCAACTGTTTCCTGCATCTACGGCCTTGGCGCTCCAAAGGAGTACCTGGCACAGTCCTTACCGCTTCGAGTGGGCCAACGAATTGATAGGGATGAGCTGATTCGCTCACTCGTTGCAATCCAATACCAGCGCAACGACATCGAGTTTGTGCGCGGAAACTTTAGGGTCAAGGGCGACACGGTTGAGGTAATCGCCGTCTACGACGAGGAAGCCACTCGCATTGAATTTTTTGGTGATGAGATCGAGAAGATCTATCGGATTCACCCGCTGACCGGAGAGATCCTGATGGAGCGCGAAAGCGTTGCAATCTACCCAGCCTCCTACTATGTGGCCCCAGCAGAGCGCATGGCCGAGGCGATAGAGGCAATTGAGGAAGAGCTCGAGCAGCGCTATCGAGAGTTCGAGCGACAAGGGAAGCTTCTTGAGGCCCAGCGCATCAAGATGCGCACCACCTTTGATCTTGAAATGATTCGAGAGCTCGGATTCTGCTCCGGAATTGAGAACTACTCAAGACACATCGATGGCCGTGCCGAGGGTGAGCCATCGGCCTGCCTGCTGGATTACTTCCCGGAGGATTTCCTGACCGTCATTGACGAATCCCACGTTGCCGTGCCACAGATTGGCGCAATGTATGCGGGGGATTCCTCAAGAAAGCGCAACCTGATTGAACATGGCTTCAGATTGCCATCGGCTCTAGACAACAGACCGCTTCGATTCGATGAGTTCTTGGAGCGAACAGGGCAGACTGTTTATCTTTCGGCAACGCCAGCAAAGTATGAGTTGGAAAAAGCTGATGGCGTGGTCCAGCAGATCATCCGCCCAACCGGACTGGTTGACCCCAAGGTTGTAGTCAAGCCATCGAAGGGTCAGATTGATGACCTGACCGAGGAGATTAGGGTTCGAGTGGAGCGGGACGAGCGAGTCCTGGTGACCACCTTGACCAAGCGCCTTGCCGAAGAGGTAACCGACTACTTCACCGAGCTTGGCATCCGGGTCCGTTACCTCCACTCCGATGTTGACACCCTTCGCAGGGTGGAGCTCCTCAGGGAGCTTCGTCAGGGTCTCTTCGATGTTCTCGTCGGCATCAACCTGCTGCGTGAGGGCCTCGACCTCCCAGAGGTTTCGCTGGTGGCAATCTTGGATGCAGACAAAGAGGGTTTCCTGCGCTCCACCACTTCGCTAATTCAGACAATCGGTAGAGCCGCGAGAAATGTGAACGGTGAGGTTCACATGTATGCCGACAAGGTGACCGACTCGATGGCTCGGGCCATTGATGAAACCAATCGCAGACGCGAGATCCAGGTCGCCTACAACACCGAGAATGGTGTTGATCCTCAACCGCTTCGGAAGAAGATTGCAGACATCACCGATGCGCTGATGCGCGAAGAGGTTGATACCGAGGCTCTCATTGAACAGCTAAAGAAGGAGCCTGCCCGAAAGGGAGGCTCCACCCCGATGCGCGGCCGAAAGAACATTGGCGCTCAGGGCAAGGATCAGCTGCTCGCAACCATCTTGGAGCTTGATGCTCAAATGAAGCAGGCCGCCCGTGATCTGCAGTTTGAGCTAGCGGCGAGAATTCGTGACGAAATTGGTGAGCTAAAGAAAGAGCTGCGGCAGATAGAGTCCGCCGGGCATGCGTAAACTGCTCAGGTGAATATCGAGACCCCAAAAGGCGCAAAGCTCTCCATCAAGGGCGCCCGGGTCCATAACCTCAAGAACCTAAATCTCGAGCTACCTCGAGACAAGATGATTGTTTTCACCGGCCTTTCTGGGTCGGGTAAGTCCTCACTCGCTTTCGACACAATCTTTGCCGAGGGGCAAAGACGCTATGTCGAGTCATTGTCTGCATACGCGAGACAGTTCTTGGGCCAGGTCGATCGACCAGATGTTGATTTCATCGAGGGACTTAGCCCCGCGGTATCAATCGACCAAAAATCCACCAACCGAAACCCTCGTTCAACGGTTGGAACCATCACAGAGATCCACGATTACCTGAGGCTTTTGTGGGCTCGCATCGGCGTTCCCCACTGCCACGAGTGTGGCGAAGAGATTTCGAAGCAAACCCCGCAGGCGATTGTCGACCAACTCTTGGCATTGCCCGATGGAACTAGATTTCAGCTACTTGCTCCGATCGTGCAACAAAAGAAGGGGGAGTTTCAAGACCTCTTTGCCTCGTTGCAATCTCAAGGCTTTGCCAGGGCCGTCGTAGACGGCGAGACTGTAATCCTGAGCGAGGCAAAGCCTCTCAAAAAGAGCTTCAAGCACGACATCTCTGTGGTTGTTGATCGACTTGTCAGCAAAGAAGACATTGAGTCCAGGCTCACCGACTCAGTCGAAACCGCACTGAAATTGGCAGATGGTCGAGTAATCGTCGACTTCGTTGACGATAAAACCACCCGCACATTTAGCGAGAAACTCTCATGCCCGAATGAGCATGAAATCAGCCTCACCGAGATTGAGCCCCGAACCTTTTCGTTCAATGCTCCATTCGGCGCTTGCCAGGCTTGTTCTGGTCTGGGCACCAAGATGGCGGTCGATGGCGAGCTGGTGATTGGTGACCCAGGGTCATCAATCAACGAGGGTGCGATCCTTCCCTGGTCAACTCAAGGCAAGGGTCTTTACAACTACTTTGTTCGCCTGCTCGAGGGTTTGGCTAAGGATATTGATTTCACACTCGACACTCCGTGGGAGAAGCTCCCCGAAGAGACCCGCGATGCGATCTTGAACGGTAATGACTTTGAGGTCCAAGTTCGCTGGAAATCAAAGTATGGGCGCGAGATGCGCTACACCTCAGGCTTTGAGGGTGTGCTGCCTTATGTTGAGCGTCGCTACCTCGAGTCAGATTCGGATTGGGCTCGAGGCAAGTGGGCGGAGTTCCTGCGCGAGGTGCCATGCCCAGCCTGTAACGGAGCAAGGTTGCGCGCCGAGGTACTCGCGGTCAAGGTGCACGGAAAGTCAATCCACGATGTTGTTGACATGAGCCTTGCTGAATCGGAAGCCTTCTTCTCGGGCCTAGAACTCAATGCCAAGGAAGCTCAGATTGCGGCTCAGGTGTTGCGCGAGATCAAGGCAAGACTGGACTTCCTTTTGGCTGTTGGTCTTGATTACCTTTCGCTAGCCAGAAGTGCGGGAAGCCTGTCCGGCGGAGAGGCTCAGCGCATTCGCCTCGCCACTCAGATCGGAGCTGGCCTCACCGGTGTCCTCTATGTTCTGGATGAGCCTTCAATCGGCTTGCACCAGCGCGACAATCTGAGGCTCATTCAAACACTTGAGCGCCTTCGTGACTTGGGCAACACATTGATTGTGGTTGAGCACGACGAAGACACGATCAAGGCCGCCGACTGGCTCGTCGACATCGGTCCAGGTGCTGGCCTAAACGGTGGAGAGGTAGTTCACTCCGGCAGCTATAAGGCGATTCTGAGCAACAAGAATTCGGTCACAGGCGAGTACCTTTCAGGCAAGCTCAAGATCGAGACGCCCAAGAAGCGTCGCAAGGTGGACAAGGCTCGCAAGATCAAGGTGGTCGGTGCGCGAGAGAACAACCTGCGCAATGTTGACGTGGAGTTCCCGCTTGGCGTCATGACAGCAGTCACCGGAGTTTCTGGATCCGGCAAGTCCTCTCTGGTGAACGATGTGCTTTATGAGGTCTTGGCCAACAAGTTAAACAATGCCAAGGGTGTTGCGGGTAAACACACTCGGATTGAGGGTCTTGAGCAGCTGGACAAGGTTGTTCACGTCGACCAGGCCCCGATTGGTCGCACTCCGCGATCAAACCCGGCTACCTACACAGGAGTTTTTGACCACATCAGAAAACTGTTTGCCGAAACGCCAGAGGCAAAAGTTCGCGGTTATCAGCAGGGTCGCTTCTCCTTTAACGTCAAAGGCGGAAGGTGCGAAACCTGTGCTGGAGATGGCACGATCCGCATCGAGATGAACTTCCTGCCGGATGTCTATGTGATGTGCGAGGACTGCAAGGGAGCTCGCTATAACCGCGAGACCCTGCAGGTGAAATACAAGGGCAAGTCCATCGGTGATGTGCTGAACATGCCAATCAGCGAGGGTGCTGAGTTTTTTGCTGCGATTAATTCGATCGCTCGATACCTAAACACCCTGGTTGATGTCGGACTTGGTTACGTAACTCTCGGACAGAGTGCCACCACGCTTTCTGGCGGGGAGGCACAGCGCGTCAAGCTGGCGACCGAGCTGCAGCGAAGATCGACTGGAAAAACCATCTACGTTCTCGATGAGCCAACCACTGGGCTTCACTTCGAAGATGTCCGCAAGCTCTTGCTGGTTCTCGGGGGATTGGTTGACAAGGGGAACACCGTCATTGTTATCGAGCACAACCTCGATGTGATTCGGTGCTCCGACTGGATCATCGACATGGGTCCCGAGGGTGGTTCGGGTGGTGGTTTGGTGATTGCAGAGGGAACTCCGGAGCAGGTAGCCAAGGTTTCGGCCTCCCACACCGGCAAGTTCCTGGCGGAGTTAGTTAGCTAGCCATGGCCAAGGACCTCTCCTTTCGGCCTGCTACCGGGGAGATTCCGACCAACCCGGGGGTCTATCGCTTCCTGGACCCCACCGGACGAGTGCTCTACGTTGGCAAGGCCAAGAACCTCAGAGCTCGTCTTAGCAACTACTTTGGGCCGCTGCAGAGCCTTCACGAGCGCACGCAGCGCATGCTCACCACCGCCTCGGATGTGAAGTGGACGATTGTTGCCACAGAGTATGAAGCGCTGCAGCTTGAGTTCACCTGGATCAAGGAATTTGACCCGCCATTCAACGTTCGATTCCGAGACGATAAGTCCTACCCCTACCTCGCAATCTCGATGAGCGATGAGGTCCCGAGGGCTTTCATTACAAGAAACCGTGAGCTAAAGGGGGTCAGGTATTTCGGCCCTTACACGCAGTCCTGGGCCATCAGGGAGACCCTTGACACCCTGATCAAGGTTTATCCGGTGAGAACCTGCTCCCGTGGCGTCTATGACGCGGCCAAGGCAAAGGGTAGACCCTGCCTACTGGCCGAACTTGGCAAGTGTGCTGCGCCTTGCGTCGGCAGAATCGAAAAGGCAGATCATAAAGCTCTGGCCAAAAGGCTTGGTGACTTTGTGAACTCTGGCAGCGACAGTCACGTTGCCGAGTTGCGCGCTCGCATGATGGCTGCCTCAGAGGAGACCAACTACGAGTTGGCCGCCAACCTCAGGGATGACATTGCCGCCCTCGAGCGAGTGCTGGAGAAGAGCACTGTTGTTCTCTCCGATCAGACCGATGCTGACCTGATTGGCATCTCAAGAGATGAGCTTTCTGCTGCCGTTTCGATCTTTGTGGTTCGAGGTGGGCGCATTCGTGGAAACCGATCGCTTGTGGTTGACCTCGAATTGGATAGGTCAAACAGCGAGCTGGTTGAGTATGTGATCCAAGAGCTTTACACCCGAACCCCGGGGCTAGAGCCAACCGAGGTTCCAAAGCAGGTCTTTGTGCCGGAGCTCCCAAC
>CAZQHT010000002.1:6828-54110 GCA_964593635.1 uncultured Aquiluna sp. | reverse complement strand
TGCGCAGGCTGAAGTACCTGGCTGAGGATCAGGAGATTTCAGATCGCTTTAGCTATCGGCCAGCGCTTATGTTGATTGATGGGGGATTGCCCCAGCGAAATGCAGCGGTTCGTGCTCTCAAGGACAGTGGGGTAAAGGGGATCACAATCGCAACCCTGGCAAAGAGGCTAGAGGAGGTCTTTGTCACCAGCTCCGACTATCCGGTGATCTTTCCCCGCACCAGCGAGGAGTTGTTCCTGCTTCAACGCATCAGGGACGAAGCGCACCGATTCGCCATCACAGCACAGCGCAAATCTCGGTCCAAATCAATTAGTTCGACCTTGATTGAGATTCCCGGCCTAGGCGAGGCAAGGGCCAGATTGCTCCTGAGAAAGTTTGGCTCAATCAAGCGAATCAGGGCCGCCAGCGACGCCGAAATCGAGTCGCTTGCAGGCTTCGGACCAAAGTTGGCGCAACAGGTTCGAGCCTCGCTCAACGAAGCTGAAATAAGTGACACGCCCGACACGCCGAAGCGCTAACCTATAAGCGACACGCCGAAGGAGGGCCAATGGGAGCAACACGCAACCCTGAACTTCTTATCGTCACCGGCATGTCTGGAGCGGGTCGATCGACGGTGGGTAATGCCCTGGAAGACCAGGGTTGGTATGTCATCGACAACCTACCTCCTCAGCTCCTTGGTCCCATCTCTGACCTCTTCAGCCTGAGCAAAGCCACCCTGCCAAGAATTGCAGTCATCATCGATGTTCGAGGTGGTGAATTCTTCAACGAGCTACAGACCTATCTGGCTCAGTTGAGATCAAGAAAGATTCAAGTTCGACTGCTGTTTTTGGAGGCGAACGACCAATCACTTGTGAAGCGCTTTGAATCTGTCCGCAGGCCTCACCCGCTGCAGGGTTCAGGGACAGTCCTTGACGGAATTGCGAACGAGCGTCGCGAGCTTTTGAGCTTGCGAGAGAGCGCAGACATTGTTTTTGACACCTCCGAATCAAACGTTCACCAGCTAACAAACCGAGTTGCGGAGGCTTTCTCTTCAAACTCGAAGGCGTTGAAGGTAAACGTGATGAGCTTCGGTTTCAAATATGGATTGCCTGCGGATGCCGACCTAGTGGCAGACGCCAGGTTCATCCCAAACCCGCACTGGAAAGACGAGCTTCGAGCCAAGACTGGAAACGACCAGGAAGTCTCGGACTACGTTCTTGCCCAACCGGGAGTAGCAGACTTTGTGAGCAATTACGTGGCCGCGCTGAAAAGCGTTCTAGCTGGGTATCGAACAGAGAACAAACGATTTGCAACCATCGCAATTGGTTGCACCGGCGGAAAACACCGCTCGGTAGCGATAACGAACAAGATTGCAGAACTTTTGGCAGCGGACCCCGATGTGAACATCGCGGTGTCCCATAGAGATTTAGGTAGAGAGTAAATGGCAATAACTCAGTCGATCAAAGATGAGCTCGCTAGGGTCCCAGCAACCAAGGGAATCGAAAGAGCAGCAGAACTAGCTACCATCCTGCGTTTTGCAGGCGGTCTTCACCTGATTTCAGGGCGCATTGCTATCGAAGTCGAGCTCGACTCTTCAACTCTGGCAAGGCGAATTTCCCGCGCCATTTTGGAGCTCTATGGCATTCACTCTGAGCTATCGGTGATTTCAGCCTCAGGCCTTCGCAAGCAGAGCGGCTACCAAATTCGAGTCCTCAAGGACGGCGAACTGCTTGCACGTCAGACTGGACTAATAGACAACAAGGGTCGGCCGGTTCGAGGGCTTCCAGCATTCTTGGTTTCGTCAACCATGGATGAGGCTCGCGCCGTCTGGCGCGGCGCGTTCTTGGCGCACGGAACCATCACCGATCCGGGTCGCTCGACATCCCTGGAGGTAACCGCCCCTGGAAATGAGTCGGCCATGGCGCTGGTCGGAGTTGCCCGACGCCTAGGCGTAGTTGCCAAGGCTCGCGAGGTTAGAAATGTCTACCGAGTGGTAGTTCGGGATGGCGATGGAATCACTCAACTTCTTCGCGAAATGGGCTGCACTGAGCAGCTCAAGAAGTGGGAAGACCTCAAGGCAAGACGCGAGGTTAGGGGAGTAGCCAACCGACTGGCGAACTTTGATGACGCAAACTTGCGCCGAAGTGCTCAGGCCGCAGTCGCGGCGGGAGCTCGGGTCCAGCGAGCTCTAGAAATCCTTGGACCTGGCGCGCCAGATCACCTGAAGTATGCGGGCGAGCTTCGATTGCAGCACAGGGATGCTTCATTGGATGAGCTTGGCCGTCTAGCTGACCCACCGATGACCAAGGATGCAATTGCTGGCCGAATTAGAAGGCTGCTGGCAACCGCAGATCGTCGCGCTGCCGACTTGGGTATTCCCGACACGGAATCAGCAATCAACGACCTGCTCGAGGAATAAACATCCGCTTTATTGCCTTGATTTGAAATAGAAACGGAGAACCAAATGACCTACACACTGCCAGAGCTTTCCTACGATTACGCAAGCCTCGAGCCTCACATCTCCGCTCGAATCATGGAGCTGCACCACTCAAAGCACCACCAGGCTTACGTCACAGGTGCAAACGCAGCGTTGGATGCAATGGCAGAGGCTCGCGAGAGCGGGAACTTTGGAAATCTCCCCAAGCTACAGAAGGACCTGGCTTTTCACCTAGGTGGACATGTCAACCACAGCGTCTTCTGGCAGAACCTGTCTCCAACCGGTGGCGAGGCTCAGGGTGAGCTGCTAGCCGCAATCAACGAGTACTTCGGTTCATTCGATGCTTTCAAGGCACACTTCACTGCATCTGCCATGGGTATCCAGGGTTCTGGCTGGGCATACCTAGCTTGGGACGCCATGGGTAACCGTTTGGTTATCGGCCAGCTTTATGACCAGCAGGGCAACATCGCTTTGGGATCAGTTCCACTATTGATGCTGGACATGTGGGAGCACGCCTTCTACCTGGACTACCAGAACGTCAAGGGCGACTACGTAAAGGCATTTTGGAACATCATCAATTGGGAAGATGTCGCAAAACGCTTTGCCTCAGTCAAAGTAGCTTCGCGCTCCCTACTGCTAGGCTGAACCAGCTCACTCAAAGGCGCGTGGAGTAAACAAACACCCGCTTTTTAGAATCTGGAGATACCCCATGACTCGCATTGGAATCAATGGCTTTGGCCGCATTGGACGTAACTACCTCCGTGCCGCACTTGCTCAGAACTCAGAGCTTGAAATTGTTGCCGTAAACGACCTTTCAGACCCTAAGGGTTTGGCTCACCTGCTGAAGTATGACTCTGTCACCGGACGCCTTGACGCCGCTGTCTCGGTCGAGGGTGACTCGATTGTGGTCAACGGCCGCAGCATCAAGGTTTTGGCAGAGCGCGACCCAGCAAACCTGGGCTGGGACAAGCTAGGCGTTGACATTGTTATTGAGTCAACCGGGCGCTTCACCAACGCTGCGGATGCACGCAAGCACATCGATGCAGGCGCGAAGAAGGTAATCATTTCTGCACCGGCAACCGGTGAGGATGCGACCTTCGTGATCGGTGTCAACGAGCACCTATACGACCCTGCCAACCACCACATCATTTCCAACGCATCTTGCACCACCAACTGCCTAGCTCCATTGGCAAAGGTTTTCCACGACAAGTGGGGAATCAAGAACGGCCTTATGACCACCGTTCACGCCTACACAGCAGACCAGAACCTGCAGGATGGCCCACACGATGACCTTCGCCGCGCTCGCGCTGCAGCGATCAACATCGTTCCTTCAACAACCGGAGCAGCTAAGGCCATTGGCTTGGTGCTTCCAGAGCTAAAGGGCAAGCTAGACGGCTTTGCACTTCGCGTGCCAGTACCAACCGGTTCGATTACTGACCTAACCATCGTCTCCGAGAAGCCAGTGACCATTGATGAAATCAAGGCTGCCTACAAGGAAGCTGCCGCTGGCCCGCTCAAGGGGATCCTGCTGTACACCGAGGACCCAATCGTTTCATCCGACATCGTGACCGACCCACACAGCTCGATCTTCGATGCTGGACTGGTTCGAGTTATCGACAACACCGTGAAGCTTTCAAGCTGGTATGACAACGAGTGGGGTTACTCCAACCGCTTGGTTGAGCTAACCGAGCTAGTTGCCTCCAAGCTCTAATGCTTCGCACCCTCAAGGGTCAGTCTTTTGCTGGCAAAAAGGTAATCCTTCGCTGTGATCTGAACGTTCCCCTCAAGGACGGCAAGATCACGGATGACGGTCGCATTCGTGCTTCTCTAGCAACCATCAAGCATCTGGTTGACCAAGGTGCCGGTGTGCTCATCTGCTCCCACCTAGGACGCCCAGAAGGTTCACCGGACCCGCAGTACTCACTGGCTCCAGTTGCTGAAAGGCTCGAGGAGCTATTGGGACAGCCAGTTCTGTTCTCCAACGACACGGTTGGTCCGAAGGCTAAGGCTGCGGCGAACATGCTCGGGGCGGGCGGGGTTGTTCTACTCGAGAACCTTCGCTTCAACGCAGGGGAGGCATCCAAGGATGAATCCGAGCGTCAGGCATTCGCGCGCGAGCTAGCAGAACTCGGAGACGTCTTGGTTTCCGATGGTTTTGGAGTGGTTCACCGCAAGCAAGCCAGCGTTTTTGAACTTGCAGAGATCTTGCCTAGCTTTGCCGGACTGCTAATCAGCAGCGAACTTGAGGTACTGCAGCGATTGACCGAAAGCCCGGAGCGTCCCTACACCGTGGTTTTGGGTGGTTCCAAGGTTTCCGACAAGCTCGGCGTGATTGGTCACCTGCTTCCAAAGGTGGACAAGATTGTCATCGGCGGGGGGATGGTCTTCACTGTCTTGGCAGCCCTCGGACACAAGGTTGGCAAGAGCCTCCTTGAGGTCGAGCAGATCGAGACGGTCAAGGGATTCTTGAACCAGGCAGCCGAGCTCGGCGTCGAGGTGCTGCTCCCAACAGACATCGTCGTGGCGCAGAGCTTCAGTCCAGATGCTGAATTTGAGATTGTGCCCGCAGATCAGATCGAGAACACTCGCTTTGGTGCAGCTGGCCTGGGTCTAGATATCGGACCAGAATCTGCTTCAAAGTTTGCTGAGGCAGTTGCCGCATCGAAGACTGTTTTCTGGAACGGGCCAATGGGCGTGTTTGAGTTTCCAAACTTTGCGCATGGCACAAAGGCCATTGCTGCGGCATTGACCAAGGTTCAAGGTCTTGGCGTTGTTGGTGGCGGAGACAGCGCAGCAGCTGTCAGGGCACTTGGCTTTGCAGATTCTGAATTTGGTCACATCTCCACCGGAGGTGGAGCATCGCTTGAGTATCTTGAAGGCAAGAAACTCCCTGGACTGGAGGTCCTAAATGACTAATCGAATTCCCTTGATTGCCGGCAACTGGAAGATGAACCTGGACCACCTTCAGGCCATCGCACTAATTCAGAAGCTCAGTTGGACCCTTAGCGATGCAGACCACGACTACTCAAAGGTTGAGGTAGCAGTCTTCCCTCCCTTCACCGACCTACGCAGCGCTCAGACCCTGATCGACGCTGAGAAGTTCGAATTGGCACTGGGAGCCCAGGACATTTCGCGTCACGAGTCCGGCGCTTACACCGGAGAGGTCTCCGGCGCGATGCTCTCAAAGCTGGCCGTGAAGTATGTGCTAATTGGGCACTCAGAGCGCAGGCAGTATCACTCTGAAGGCGATGAGGTGGTGCACGCCAAGGTTGCAGCAGCCTTCAAGCACAATCTGATCCCGGTGATTTGCGTTGGTGAGACCCTCGAGGAACTTGAGACCCAGGGCCAAAGCGCGGTTCCAGTGGCTCAGGTGCTGGCAGCACTTTCTGGTCACGAGTCCATGGGGGAGTTTGTTATCGCATACGAGCCAGTCTGGGCGATTGGCACCGGCAAGGTGGCCACCCCAGCTGAAGCAGAGGCGGTAGCAAAGGCAATCAGAGCTGCGCTAGCCGAAAACTTTGGCCCAGAGGCGGCCCAGAGCCGCATCCTCTATGGCGGCTCTGTGAAAGCAAACAACGTTGCAGGCTTTCTGGCTTCTGGCGAAGTTGATGGCGTTTTGGTTGGTGGAGCGTCATTGGATTCAGACGAGTTCTCCGGCATTGCTCGCTTCCAAAAGCACATAGTTCTATAATTTGACGAGTCTTAGGCAAAGGATTTAGATGGCCGCCCTACAAACCGCTCTGCTGGTTCTGCTTGCAATCACCAGCGTGCTACTTATTTTGATGATCCTGCTACACAAGGGTCGTGGTGGTGGTGTTGCCGATATGTTCGGTGGAGGCATGACCTCTTCGATGAGCTCCTCAGGAGTTGCAGAGCGCAACCTGAACCGCATCACCATTGTTTTGGCAAGCGTGTGGCTAGTTGTAATCATCGTGCTTGGACTATTCACTCGTTTCGGATGGGCTGCCTAAACCTTGTCTAACTCTTCTTCAATTCGTGGCGCCCGCGTGGGCGCTGGCCCAATGGGCGAGCAGGACCGCGGCCACCAGGTTGCCAAGGTAACCAGGTCCTTCTACTGCTCGAATGGGCACGAATCTCACTCGATGTATGCCGCTGCGGTCGCAGCAGAGGACATTCCATCTGAGATTGACTGCCCGAACTGTGGCTTCCCAGCGGGCCTGGACAAAGAGAATCCTCCTCAGGTAGCGAAGATTGAGCCATACAAGACTCACCTTGCCTATGTAAAAGAGCGCCGCACCGACGAAGAGGCTGCTCAGATTCTTGATGAGGCGCTGACCTCAATCCGTGAGCGTCGCGAGCGCGCAGCTGCTGCGGCTAAAGCGCGCGCCTAAGCTCCTGATCCATAAACCACAGGGTTGAATTCAAACCCTTTACTTTGCCTGCTGGTAGATCGCAGGATTCCGTAAGTGCACAGCGCACCGCATCTGCCTTTGCTTCCCCTGAAACCAAAAACCAAACCTCGCCTGAGCGGTTCAACGCCTCATAGCTAAAGCTCAAGCGCATCGCCGGAGGTTTGGGGGAGTTGTGTTCCGCGACTATCCAACTCTGCTCGTGCTGAACGCCTGGAAAAAGACTCGCCACGTGACCATCTGGACCCATGCCAAGAATTACGACATCGAAACAAGGCCCAGGGGCATCAAGCGGGCCTAGGTCTTGGGTTAGCTGAGTGTCGAAAAGCACCCGCGCCTGATCAAGGTCTTGGTTTGTTGCTGGGAATCGGTGAATGTGTCTTGCAAGCTCTGGCCACACTGCTAAACCCTGAGCCTCATTGCGATCTTTATCCTCAAGCCCGACAAACCGCTCATCACCAAAGTAGAACTGAACGCCATCGAGCTCTATATCAAGCCTGGACAGCTCCTCAAGGAGCTGAATACCCAAGGTTCCACCCGTAAGAAGAACGCGCATGGAAGAGGTTGTGCGGGGCTCCTGGAGCTTCTCAGCAAGCCTTCTGGCTGCTGCGCGAGTCAACTCACTGCCTGAATCGAAGACTAACTGCTCAATCAAGACAAAAAGCCCTTCAATACGCTGCCGTAAACCTCGTCTTCGCCTAGAAAGCGCATGTCTTCAACCAGGCAGTCCTGGTCGGATCGCCTTGGAAGCAGAACTGAGCTATCCGGAGCTCCGATCTGTGAAATCTGAGCAACCTGATCCAATCGGATTACTTCGAGAGAGCCTGAGTCAAAGGTGACTCGAACCCCACTGATGCCCTCCACCTCGGACCCATGCAGGGTTCTTTCAAATTTGGTCTTTACGCCAAGTCTTTGCTCAAGCCACATGCCCAACAACTCTGCGCTAGGCGATTGCTCGGATCCAATAACTGTTAGTTCGGTAACTTTTCTACCTAGGTGCTGCTCGAACAGCGCCGCAATCTGAGCTCGCCACAAAGTGATTCTGGTCCAAGCCATATCCCCATCGCCCGGCCTGTAGTTTCGCGCAAGCTCGATAAGGAATTGACTCGGATCCGGCTGTGCAGCGGAATCCGTGATTCTTCTAGAGGCAATCTCACCAACCTCGGTAGCGGATGGGTTTGAAGAGCACTCGGAGGGCCACCAGGCCACCACGGGAGCATCAGGCAAAAGTAGGCCAGTCAGCAAAGATTCGGCGTTACTGGCCGCTTTGCCAAAAGCATTGAGAACCACTACTTCTGATGCTCCAGCATCGCCGCCAACGCGAATCTGAGCATCGAGCTTTGAGTCCGAGCTCTCGGGGCGGTTCACGAGCACCAAGATTCTTGATGGGTGAAGCCTGGAAGCTGCATTAGCCGCAGCAATGGCTCTTTCGAGATCCTGTGGCTCAGCTTCGATGATTAGCGTGAGGACACGTCCCAGCGCAACCACGCCGCCTGAGTCGCGCAAGTCCAAGAGTCGCTTGCCGACCAGGGACACAGTGGTGTTTGGAATATCAACTATCACGGGCGCCTCCAAGCGCGGCCATCACGGGCCAACATTTGGTCTGCGGAATCAGGCCCCCAGCTACCGGGGGCGTAGCCCTCTGGCTTTCCGTTTTGCTCCCAGTAGCTGACGATCGGATCCAAAATCATCCAGGAAAGCTCAACCTCGCGCTGACGAGGAAACAGTGGCGGCTCGCCAAGCAGAACATCGAGAATGAGTCGCTCGTAAGCCTCTGGGCTGTCTTCGGTGAAGGCATGCCCGTAACCGAAGTCCATGGTGACATCCCGCACCTGCATGCTTGGTCCTGGGACCTTGGAGCCGAAGCGCAAAGTGACACCCTCGTTTGGCTGCACGCGGATAACAAGAGCGTTCTCTCCAAGCAAGGCGGTCTGCCCCTGTGCAAAGAGTTGCTGCGGAGCACGCTTGAATACGACCGCAATCTCGGTCACCCTGCGACCCAAACGCTTTCCTGCCCGAAGGTAGAAGGGGACACCGGTCCAGCGTGGGGTTGCGATGTCAAGTCGGAATGCAGCAAAAGACTCGGTCTTGGAGTCGGGGTTTGCGCCCTCTTCCTGCAAGAAGCCAGCCACCTGTTCGCCACCCTGCCAACCAGCCTCATACTGGCCTCGGGCGGTGTGGAGAGCCAAGTCTTCCGGAAGCTGCACTGCTGCCAAGACCTTTTCCTTCTCTGCTCGAAGATCGGCAGCATCGAAGCTCTCAGGTTGCTCCATTGCGGTCAGCGCCAAAAGCTGGAGAAGGTGATTCTGGATGACATCCCTTGCGGCACCAATGCCGTCGTAGTAGCCAGCTCTGCCGCCAATGCCGATGTCCTCAGCCATGGTGATTTGGACGTGGTCGATGTAGTTGCTGTTCCAGATTGGCTCAAACATTTGGTTAGCAAAACGCAGCGCCAAAATGTTCTGCACTGTCTCTTTGCCCAAGTAGTGATCGATGCGGAAAACCGAGTCCTCAGGGAAGACGCGCTCCACTACCTCGTTGAGCTCTCGAGCAGTCTGAAGGTTTGAACCAAAAGGCTTTTCGATAACCACTCGACGGAACTGACCTGGCCCTGCCTGAGTTAGTCCAGCTGCCTCCAACTGATTCACCACAAGTGGAAAGTCTCTCGGTGGGATCGAGAGGTAGAAGGAGTGGTTTCCTGCGGTGCCACGCTCATTGTCGAGCTCATCCACCGTGTCCTTTAGCCTCAAGAACGCTTCTGGGTCATCGTGTCTTCCTGTGACAAAGCGAATTCCCTTGACCAGTTGGTTCCAGACCTCGTCCGACCAAGGAGTGCGGGCATGGGCCTTTACGGCGTCGTAGACGACCTTTTCAAAGTCTTGGGTGCTCCAGTCACGTCGCGCAAATCCAACCAGAGAAAAGGCCGGGGGTAGTAGTCCGCGGTTTGCCAGGTCGTAGACCGCTGGCATGAGCTTTTTGCGCGACAGGTCGCCGGTGACACCAAACATGATTAGACCGCTGGGTCCAGCGATCTTATGCATTCTGCGGTCGTGGCTATCCCGCAATGGGTTTTTTGTCACGAACTAACTACCCGCTTAATCAATTCGAGGTCAGCTAAGGGATTCGATAGTTTGAGGGTCACAACCTTGAGGCCGTTGCCTTGAAGAACCTTGGCATCTCCAGCAGCTTGGGCTGCGATTAGAGTACCGAAGGTAAAGGGGCGGCCCTCGATTGCGAGATCTTCATCAGCCTCGTGGGTGATCTGGATAAAGAGTCCTTGCTTCGGGCCACCCTTGTGATATTGGCCGGTGGAGTGCAAGAACCTTGGCCCCCAACCGAAAGTGACCGGTCTTGAGGTGCGGGTAGCCAGCACATCTCGCAGGGATTCGAACTGCGGAAACTGCGGTCTACTGAGGTAGGCGTGAATCGAGAAGTAAGAATCCTCCTCTGCCAACGCCATCAACTGCTCCAGGGCAGCCTCAACCGTTGCTCCAAGAACCTTGTAGCCATATGCCTTCACGGCAACTCCACGGTCAACAAAATCCGGCTCACTGGCGATTGAGGGGGAGTCCAGCAAGGCTCTCGCCGCAACCTTCGCGCTCTCGACATTTGGCTGATCGAAGGGGTTGATCTGCATCAGGTAGCCGGCAACGGCAGTGGCATATTCCCAGAGCAGGAACAGCTCGCCCAGCTCGCCCGAGAAGGTGATTCCATCGAACTCAGGCTCAACGTTGGCAAATCGAATCGAAAGAGTGTCTGGAAGGTCAAGGCTCAGCTCTGAAGCATCTGAGCCCACAACGACAGGCAGGATGCCCAGTTGTTCCTTACCGGTGCTTTCGGCCACTAGCTGCTCGGCCCAATCTCCAAAGCCAGCGAGTCCGTCTGACTCAATTAGGAACTTGTCCTTGAAGCCTTTGTGTCCAGGCGTTCTGGCAAAGGCTGCGCCAAGCCACAGTGCTGGATTGGTGGTTTCATCTGCAGAGAGCAAGGAGCTTGCAGTGCTTGCGGATGAAAGAAGTCCGACAAGGTCTACTCCGGCTAACCCTGAAGGGACTAGTCCAAAAGCAGTTAGTGCCGAGTAGCGCCCGCCGACATTTGGGTCAGCATTGAAAACTCTGTAGCCAGTGGCGCGAGAGTTCTGGTCTAGCGGTGATCCCGGGTCGGTCACAATCACAATGCGGTCCAGAGGGTTGATGCTGGCTGCGCTAAATGCAGCCTCGAAAGCTCGTTTTTGAGAATCAGTTTCTACGGTCGAACCAGACTTTGATGAAACAACAACCGCTGTCCTCTCAAGATCCACCAGTGCGGCAGCAACCTGTGAGGGGTCGGTTGAATCCAAGACAACCAGCTCAACTCCTGCGTTCTTAGTGATTACCTCAGGTGCGAGCGATGACCCACCCATTCCGCACAGCACAAAACGATTGATGCCCGCGGAGTTGAACTTGGCACGAAGTGCAAGGATCTCTGGAATCAGGGGAGCGGAGGTGAATGCAGATTCAGTCCAGCCGAGTCGGATCTTTGACTCTGCCTCGGCGTCTGGACCCCAGAGTGTGAAGTCCTTCGCATTGATTCGAGCTGCGACCCGGTTTGAAACCAACTCGGCAACAACAGGGGTCAGCTGTTCCTGGAGATTCGCGGAAAGGCTTACCTTCACTTAGCTGCCTCCAGGGCCTGGCTCACGGTTTCCACCAATTCGCCCCAGGAAACGATGAACTTTTCGACACCCTCTTTTTCCAAAAGCGATGTCACATCATCGAAGTCGACTCCAACCGCTGCGA
Source organism: uncultured Aquiluna sp. (assembly GCA_964593635.1). Lineage (GTDB taxonomy): Bacteria > Actinomycetota > Actinomycetes > Actinomycetales > Microbacteriaceae > Aquiluna. The sequence goes on along the minus strand of CAZQHT010000002.1, from coordinate 42,546 downwards.
GCTCAGACAAGAACTCTTTCGCGCTGGTCAGATTAGGAACGATTGAGTTCTGAGGAATGACACCGTGGTCACCGGTTGCGAATAGCGTCTTCTCCGGCATGGTGTTAACGAGGTTCTCGGCCACCAACTCGGTCACATAGAGAGTGTCAGGCAGGCTCGGGTCCTTGACACCGGTCGATGCCATCAGGGGTCGCTGAAGCCTCGCACCTTTGGCCTCCAGCTGAAGCCAGCGCTCTGATTCGAAGCGCTTTAGGAACAATTCGTAGGCAAGCCTTGCATTTGCAAGTGCAGCCTTTGACTTCAGGTCGTTACGACCCAAGGCCTCAAGGCGCTTGTCAACCTCGGTGTCGACCCTGGACACAAAGAACGAAGCGACCGAGTGAATCTTGCTTAGGTCAATGCCATTGGCAGAGGCGTTCTCTAGGCCCGCAAAGTAAGCATCGATTACCTCGTCGTAGCGAGCGGTGGAGAAAATCAAAGTTACGTTTACGGAGATTCCGTGAGCTGTAACCTCGGTGATGGCAGCGAGCCCCTCCTTGGTTGCGGGGATCTTGATCATCACGTTCTCGCGGTCAACAAGCTTAAATAGCTCGAGTGCCTGCGCCACTGTGCCCTGGGCGTCAAACGCTAGGCCAGGTTCGACCTCGATCGAAACGCGTCCGTCAACACCCTGTGACTCTTGGTAAACAGCCTTGAAGATGTCGCAGGCGTTTGCAACATCCTCCGAGGTGATGTGTGCAATTGCCTCAGCTGCTGTTGAGCCCTTGGCTGCCTCAACCGAAATTGCCTGCGCATAGGAGGAGCCCTTTAGCGCAGCGGCAAAGATAGTTGGGTTGGTAGTAACACCCCTGATTGAGTGCGACTCAATCAGTGCTGAAAGGTTGCCGGTCTCGATGCGCTCTCTTGAGAGATCATCGAGCCAGATTGAAACACCATTGTTGGTGAGAGTCTTTAGAGGATTCATCGGTTCTACTTTCCAGCGATTGAGGTCTTTACAGCGGCAACTACCGCTTCGGTTGTGATGCCAAACTCGCGATAAAGGGTTTGGTAGTCAGCGCTTGCGCCGTAGTGGTCGATTCCAACGCTCACACCCTGGTCTCCAACAAACTCTCTCCAGCCCGAGGTGAGTCCAGCCTCAACCGAGACTCTGGCCTTTAGGTTCGGTGGAAGAACTTCATCCTGATAGGACTTCGGCTGCTCCTTGAACCACTCAACGCAGGGCATAGAAACAACGTTCACAGCAATCCCTGCAGCTGACAACTGCTCCTGCGCCTCAAGCGCGAACTGAACCTCGCTTCCCGTGGCAATGATCACGGCCTGTGGATTTGCCGCAGGGGATAGCACGTAGCCACCCTTGGCGGTCAAAGATGCTGCAGCAAATTTGCTGCGGTCTACCACAGGAAGGTTTTGACGAGTCAAAACGATTCCGGCTGGATTGCGCTTGCGCTTGAGAATTTCAAGCCAGGCCTCGGCGGTCTCGTTGGCATCTGCCGGACGAACGATATCCAGCTGCGGGATAGCCCTGAGTGCAGTGAGGTGTTCGATCGGCTGGTGGGTTGGTCCATCCTCACCAAGTGCCACTGAATCGTGAGTCCAAACGTAGATTGCTGGAACTCCCATCAAGGCTGCGAGGCGAACCGAAGGTCTCATGTAGTCGGAGAAGACCAGGAAGGTGCCACCAAAAACCCTGGTGTGACCAGAAAGGGTAATGCCGTTGAGGATTGCACCCATAGCGTGCTCGCGAATTCCAAAGTGGAGAATTCGACCCGCTGGGCTTGGGTTCCAGTGGGCGGTATTCCACTTTGCAGGAACAAACGAACCGCCACCTTCGATGGTGGTGTTGTTTGATTCTGCTAGGTCAGCTGATCCGCCCCAAAGCTCGGGGAGCTTGGCGGCCAAGGCGTTGATTACCTTGCCCGAGGCGGCTCGAGTTGCAATCTCGGTTCCCGCTTCAAACTTTGGTAGGGCAGCTGCTAGGTCACTTGGTAGCTCGCCCTTTTCAAGCCTTGCCAGCAAAGCTGCAGACTCGGGGTTTGCACTCTTCCAGGTGGCAAATCTGGCTTCCCACTCGGCGCGCACTGCGACACCGCGGGTGACAAGGCTTCGAGTGTGTCCGATGACATCCTCCGAGACCTCAAAGCTCTTCTCTGGATCGAATCCGAGATTCACCTTCAGACCGGCTAGCTCCTCAGCACCGAGCTTTGAGCCGTGAATCTTTCCGGTGTTCTGCTTGGTGGGTGAAGGCCATCCGATGATGGTGCGAAGTGTGATCAGGGTAGGTCGATCCGTGTCTGCCTTGGCGGCCTGAATTGCCTCGTATAGGGCGTGCACGTCTTCTTTGTATTCACCCTTGCGCCAGTTAACCTCGATGGTTTGCCAGCCGTAAGCCGCGTAGCGAGCAGCAACATCCTCTGAGAAGGAGATGTTGGTGTCGTCCTCAATGGAGATCTGGTTAGCGTCATAAATCACTACCAGGTTGCCAAGCCCGAGGTGGCCAGCGATAGAAGCAGACTCTGCACTAACGCCCTCCTGGAGATCCCCATCGCCTGCGATGACATAAACATTGTGGTCAAAGACACTCTCGCCCTTGTTGCCAGCATCAAACAGCTCGCGCTCGAAGCGCTGGGACATCGCAAAGCCAGTTGCGGAAGCTAGGCCCTGGCCCAGTGGACCGGTTGTGATTTCAACTCCGTGGGTGTGACCAAACTCAGGGTGCCCAGGGGTTTTAGAACCCCAGGTTCGTAGGGCTTTGATGTCATCCAGCTCAAGACCAAAACCACCTAAATAGAGCTGGTTGTAAATCGTCAAGGATGAGTGGCCGGCAGAAAGGACGAACCTGTCTCTACCCAACCAGCGGTCGTCTTTTGGATCGTGGCGCATTACCTTCTGAAACAGCAGGTATGCCACCGGTGCAAGGCTGATTGCGGTTCCTGGGTGGCCGTTGCCGACCTTCTCAACAGCATCGGCAGCCAAAACCTTGGCGGTTTTTACCGCCAGGTCATCTAGTTCGTTCCATTCCAACATTTAAGTGGGTTCCAATCTTGGGAGATTTCGCGGGAGATTGACTGGGCGGCGGTGCTCCAAGTTTGTTGTGAGTCTATACCTCTGGCCATTCCAATACTGGCTAGTGGTTAGACTTGTCAGTGATGTCGACCCCCGCCAAAACCAAAATTTCGCCCGCTGCAAAGCTGCGCGCTTATTTTGCGCTAACCAAACCGCGAGTCATCGAGCTTTTGCTCATTGCAACCGTTCCGACGATGATTCTTGCCGCATCCGGACTGCCATCACTTTGGCTGATTCTGGCAACCCTGGTGGGTGGAGCACTGAGTGCGGGAAGTGCGAACGCTTTCAACTGCTACATCGATGCAGACATTGACAAAATCATGGGCCGAACCCAAAACCGCCCACTGGTGACGGGGGAGTTGACTCAAAAGGAAGCCTTCGTCTTCGCTTGGGTAATTGGAATCGCCTCAGTAGCTTGGCTTTGGATTTTGGTGAACCCACTTTCAGCCATGCTTTCGCTGGCCGCAATTTTGTTCTACGTGTTCGTTTACACCCTTGGCCTAAAGCGCAGAACTCCGCAGAACATTGTTTGGGGTGGCGCTGCCGGGGCAATGCCGGCGCTGATCGGCTGGGCAGCTGTCACCAACGAGGTAGGACCAGCAGCCTGGGTGCTATTCCTCATCATTTTCCTTTGGACTCCGCCGCACTATTGGCCGCTGTCCATGAAATACCTGGAGGACTACAAGTCAGCCGGCGTTCCAATGCTGCCGGTTGTTGCCAAAAACGAAATCGTTGGCCGACAGATCATTCTTTACGCCTGGGCTTACCTGGCCGCCACGCTGCTACTGATTCCAGTTGCGGGAATGGGCATTCTTTACACCGTTGTGGCAGTGGTTGCGGGCGCTTGGTTCACCTGGGAGTCGCACAAGCTCTACAACGAGGCGAGGGTCACGGTTCCAAAGAATCCGATGCGGCTTTTCCACGGCTCGATTACTCACCTAACATTGCTGTTTTTGGCAATCGCAATCGATCCGCTGCTGCCCTTCTAAGCCTTCAGGGCCTTCAGTCTGGCTAACGCTTCGTCTCTCTCCACCGAGTGATCAACAATCGGGGCTGGATACCCATTTGCCAATCCGTCGACCAGCAGCCAAGGCTGATGGATTGCAGATCCTGAGATGTGTTGCAGCTCAGGCACAAACTTTCGGACGTAGTCGCCATTTGGGTCAAACTTCTCACCCTGGAGGGTGGGGTTGAAGACTCGGTAGTAGGGGGAAGCGTCAGTACCACAGCCTGCAGTCCACTGCCAGCCGTGAGAATTTGAGGCTGGATCAAAATCTGTGAGCCACTTCTCAAAATGGCGAGCGCCGACCTGCCATTCGAAGTGCAGATCCTTGATCAGAAAGCTCGCGACAATCATCCTGGCTCGGTTATGCATCCATCCGGTCTGCAGTAGCTGACGCATAGCCGCATCGACGATTGGGAAACCAGTTCGGCCCTCTTCCCAGGCCTTCAGCTTCTCGGCATCCAGCACTGGGTCTGAGTAGCGCATGGCTGCGTAATCGGGGTTGTAGTAATCCTCGAGAGTGTGAGGGTTATGGAACATCACATCCGCATAGAACTCACGCCAGGCGATCTCCTTGCGGAAGGTATCGTGCCCAACTGAATCGCCCAGCTGAACCAGGAGAGTTCTGGGGTGAATCTCACCGTGGGCAAGAGCATGCGAAAGGTGAGAGGTTCCCGATAGATCTGGCCGGTTTCGGAGCTCGTCGTATTCGTTTAGAGAGCGCTTAGCAAATCGAGTGAAGGTTCGATGCGCGAAGGCCTCCCCGGCTCTAATCGGAAAGGGAGCCGGCCCCGAAGGAATCGGGTAATCACCTACACCTTGAGGCTGACCCCAGCTGGCTCCTCGAACATCTAGTGCGTAGGGCCTTGGCCAGCCAGTCTGCATCCACCGCTTATAGAACGGGGTGTAGACCTTCAGGGGCGTTCCGTCATCCTTACGGATGGTTCCTGGCTCCACGGCATAGTTCGACCCAACCAACTCGAGCGCAATACCTTCTGCGTATAGAAGCTCTGCCAGCTCTGCCTGCTCTAACATCCCGTTAGTGTCATGGGCTCTGGTTGCCACGACTTTTGAGAGCCCTTGGGATTTGGCAAAGTCGGCAAGGGCCTTGAGTGAGCGCAGAATGCCAAGACCTTCGGGAAGATCGCTGTTTAGGGACTTCAGTGACTCAACTAGTGAGTGCTGACGAATAGGTGTGAGCTCCGCGAAGTTCTCTGGCACTGTGAACACTGGGAAGACAGTCCCGAGCGAGCTCGCGTGATTGAGGGCCTGGTTGTCCTGCAACCTAAGGTCTCGGCGAAACCAGAAAGCAACGTTCATCTATTTCTTTGCGCGTGCCGACAGCCAGTGGAACATCACCAATGAGCAGAGCACCGCAGCTCCTAACATGTGAATTCCAACCAAGAGAGCCGGAACTCCCATCCTGGCCTGAACAACACCGAGGGTTGCCTGAGCTGCGGTCACCAGCATGAGAATTACCAAAGCTCTAAACGGATAGCTGGACCAAGAAGCGTTCACGCGGGCCTGAGCAACTAGCGCAATCAGAATCAAGGCAGCCATGAGATAACCGGGGTATGAGTGATAGTGCTGCCAAACCTCTAGGTCTAGGCCATTTCTTGGGGTGTTGGCATCTCCCGCATGCGGTCCAGCTCCTGTGACAACAACTCCGATAACGATGGTCACGACCGACACAGCAGCAATCGGCCAGCGAAGCAGTCGGTTTACAGGAGAGATCTCACCCATTTGCTTTGGCAGGGCGCGGAAAACCAAGAGTGCCGCTAGTGCAATCAGATAGCTAGAAATTAGGAAGTGCAGTCCTACCACCCAGGAGTTGAGTTCGGTCAGGACCGTTATTCCGCCAACCACCGCCTGGGCAATGATGCCTAGTCCAAGGCCAAAGCTTGGAACCAAGATACCGCGGGGCTCTTTGCAGTTAGCGGTCTGGATAAACCAAATTGTTGTGCCAACCACCGAAACAAAAATCAAAACAAAGAGCGTGATCACTGGCCAAACGAGGCCGAACCTAACCAGTGCGACCAGAGAGAGCACAAGCGCAATCACGGAGCTGAAGAACAAAACCGTTGGCAGTACGAGTTGACGCTTTGCAGCGTGCATGCGGTAGATAGTTGCAAAGGTCAGCAGTGCAACAACCAACAGAACAAATGTGAGCAGTCGATTACCGAACTCGATGAGGCCGTGGATGCCCATTTCCGGGGTGGAAACCAACGACTCGTCGGTGCACTTGGGCCAAGTGGGGCAGCCAAGTCCCGAGGCGGTTAGTCTCACCAGACCGCCGGTCACAACAATCAAGATTTGGGTTGCGAGCGACAGCCAAACGTAAAGTCGCAGTCTTTTTGGCGCAGTTAGCTTTCCCAGCCAAATAGTTTTGAAAACGCTCAATTCCCAACCTCAACTTAGGTTGCCCTTAGTAGTTTGTTTCTGCCTTGCGGAGTAACCTTTGGGGGCAACAGGTTCTAGTCTCTCACGCAATTTTCCTTCGGAATAACCGCGGCTTTAGAGGGTTGAACTTATTGAAACCAGGAGGACACTTGTCAGAGAAAATCATTGATCGCCCAGAGCTCGATGACCTAGGAACCTACGAGTTTGGCTGGTCGGACTCGGATAAGGCCGGCCAGAGCGCTCGCCGAGGAATTAGTGAGGAAGTAGTAAAAGACATCTCTGGCCTGAAGGATGAGCCAGCCTGGATGCTGGAGCGCAGACTCAAGGGTTATGAGTTCTTCCTGAAGAAGCCAATGCCATCCTGGGGCTCAGACCTCTCGGGCATTCACTTTGACAACATCAAGTACTTTGTTCGCTCCACCGAGCGCCAAGCCCAGAGCTGGGAAGACCTTCCGGAGGACATCCGCGCCACCTACGAAAAGCTTGGAATCCCAGAGGCAGAGCGTCAGCGACTAGTGGCTGGAGTTGCAGCACAGTACGAGTCTGAGGTTGTTTACCACCAGATTCGTGAAGACCTGGAGCAGCAGGGCGTCATCTTCCTTGATACCGACACTGCCCTCAAGGAGCACCCAGAGCTTTTCAAGGAATACTTCGGAACCGTTATCCCGGCCGGAGACAACAAGTTCGCTGCCCTAAACACCTCCGTGTGGTCGGGTGGATCCTTTGTTTACGTTCCAAAAGGTGTTCACGTTGAGATTCCACTGCAGGCCTACTTCCGCATCAACACCGAGAACATGGGTCAGTTCGAAAGAACGCTGATCATTGCGGACGAAGACTCCTACGTGCACTACATCGAGGGCTGCACCGCACCGATTTACCAGTCTGACTCGTTGCACTCTGCGGTGGTTGAAATCATCGTGAAGAAGGGTGCTCGCGTTCGCTACACCACGATTCAGAACTGGTCGAACAACGTCTACAACCTCGTGACCAAGCGAGCCATCGCTCACGAGGGCGCCACCATGGAGTGGATCGATGGAAACATCGGCTCCTAGGTTACCATGAAGTACCCGAGCATCATCCTGGCCGGCGAGCACGCTCGCGGAGAGACCCTTTCTGTGGCCTTTGCGGGCGAGGGGCAGCACCAGGATGCCGGCGCCAAGATGATTCACCTTGCGCCGTACACCACCAGCTCCATCGTCTCCAAGTCGATTGCTCGCGGTGGCGGAAGAACCTCTTACCGCGGTGAGATTCGAGTAAATCCAGGTGCGCACCACTCGGCAAACACCGTTCGCTGCGATGCTCTTCTGGTAGACACCATTTCTCGCTCCGACACCTACCCAGCAAATGACATTCGTGAGGACGATGTCTCGATGGGTCACGAGGCAACCGTCTCTCAAATTTCGGCCGAACAGCTCTTCTACCTGCAGTCCAGGGGCATGCCTGAGGACGAGGCCATGGCGATGATCGTGCGCGGATTCATCGAGCCGATTGCCAAGGAATTGCCAATGGAGTACGCGCTCGAGCTAAACAAGCTAATCGAGATGCAAATGGAAGGCGCGGTGGGCTAATTGGCACAGCACGGCATCAAGGAACACAGCCACGGCGATGTTCCAATCCAGACCAGGTCTGAGCGACCTCGCTCCGCATCGGTTTCTGACTTCGCTGAGATCTCAAAGCTCCAGGAGATCTGGCGCTACATCCCTGAGGACAAGCTTCGCGGCCTAAGCGCCGAGGTAATGGGTGAGGTTTCGGAATCCGAGTTTGAGCTTCGACTTGCAAAAGGTGTGAGCTCAAGATTTGTCGAGTCAACTGACAAGTTGATTGGCACCGCTGGTCTTCCAGAGGATCGGGTATCGGCCGCCGCCTGGACCAACGCTTCGAAGACTCTTGTTATCGAGGTCCCTAAGGACTCCGAGATTGAAGAGCCGAGCTTCATCAAGCTAAACCTGAATTCACCAGAGGCCAAAGCGCTTCACATCGTGGTTTCGGTAGGTAACTTTGCGACTGCAACGATCGTTTTAGATCACGTCGGAGTTGGTGTTCTCGGAGAGAACGTTGAAATCGTGCTTGGCGATGGGGCGAACCTAAACTTCATCAGCATTCAGGACTGGGAGAAGGGCGCAAGCCACATCTCAAGCCAGATGTGCCGCTTGGGCAGAGACTCAAACCTGAAGCACGTTGTGGTAACCCTTGGGGGAGACCTGGTTCGAATCACTCCAGCCAGCTACCTTTCAAGCACTGGTGCGACCACGAACATGTTTGGTGTTTACCTGGCTGACACCGGCAACTTCTTCGAGCACCGCCCATACGTGGACCACATTGCCGCGAACTGCGTTTCCAATGTGGCATACAAGGGTGCGCTGCAGGGCAAGGGTGCTCACACGGTCTGGGTTGGCGATGTGCTGATCCGCGAGAGCGCAGTGGGAACCGACTCTTATGAGCTAAACCGCAACCTGCTCTTGACCTCTGGTGCAAGGGCAGACTCGGTCCCGAACCTCGAGATCGAGACCGGCAAAATTGAAGGTGCTGGCCACGCCAGTGCATCGGGCCGTTTTGATGACGAGCAGCTTTTCTACCTGATGGCCCGAGGGCTCTCGGAGGCTGATGCTCGCAAGCTTGTGGTTCGCGGTTTCCTCAGCGAAATCATTCAAAAGATTGGTGTTGCCGAAATCGAGCAGCGCCTAATCTCAGCGATTGAGTTGGAACTAGAAAAGGTAGGTGCCTAGAGATGGCTACCCGTATTTGCTCCCTGGATGACCTCAAGCCCGGCAAGGCGCTTCGAGTCAAGATCAACGACCACGCAATCGCGATTGTCCGCACCCCAAACGGCGACGTGAAGGCCCTGGATGACAAGTGCTCTCACGGTGAAATCTCGCTATCGGAGGGCTTCGTGGACAACGAAACCATCGAGTGCTGGGCACACGGTGCAAAGTTTGACCTAAACACCGGCAAGCCTTTGAGCCTGCCCGCGTATGAGCCAGTGGCTACCTACGAAATCCTGATTGACAACAACGACATCTACGTCGAATACGAATAAGGCTTAGCAAAGGAAAATCATGACAATTCTAGAAATCAAGAACCTGCACGTTTCTGTAAACACCGAGCAGGGCCCAAAGGAAATCCTTCGCGGCGTTGACCTAATCATTCGCTCCGGTGAGACCCACGCGGTCATGGGACCAAACGGATCGGGCAAGTCAACTCTCGCTTACTCAATAGCTGGCCACCCGAAGTATGAGGTCACCGACGGCGAGATTCTGCTGGATGGCGAGAACGTGCTTGAGATGGCAGTGGACGAGCGCGCTCGGGCTGGCCTCTTCCTAGCTATGCAGTACCCGGTAGAGGTTCCTGGAGTATCTGTTTCAAACTTCCTCCGCACCGCCAAGACCGCAATCAGCGGCGAGGCACCTGCCCTGCGCCAGTGGGTCGGAGATCTAAAGACCGCGATGAAGAACCTTCGCATGGACTCTGACTTCACCGAGCGCAATGTCAACGAAGGCTTCTCCGGTGGTGAGAAGAAGCGTCACGAGATTCTTCAGCTTGAGCTACTAAAGCCAAAGATTGCCATCTTGGACGAAACCGACTCAGGTCTAGACGTAGATGCACTCAAGGTTGTCTCCGAGGGTGTAAACCGCGCCAAGAGCAACTCAGACCTTGGTGTTCTGCTAATCACCCACTACACCCGAATCCTGCGCTACATCAAGCCAGACTTCGTTCACGTCTTTGTCGCAGGCAAGATTGCCGAGCAGGGCGGACCAGAGCTTGCTGAGCGCCTCGAGGCTGAGGGTTACGACCGTTACCTCAAGGCCAGTGCATGAGCGAACCAAAGGAACTATCACCAGAACGCTTCGACGAAGTAATTGAAGCGATGAAGGAAATCATCGACCCTGAAATCGGTGTGAACATCGTTGATCTTGGGCTGGTCTATGGACTTCAGGAGTCCGAGGATGGCGCTCTGCTAATCAACATGACCCTAACCAGCGCTGGCTGCCCACTGACCGATGTCATCGAGGAGCAGACCGCTCAGGCGCTTGACAACGTGTGTGAAGCATTCAGGATCAACTGGGTCTGGATGCCACCATGGGGGCCAGAGCGAATTACTGAGGATGGACGCGAGATGATGCGTGCGATTGGATTCTCAATCTAAAGAAATAGCCCCCGGAATCCGGGGGCTATTTTTGTAAGTTTTTGCTATTTCAGTAGCTTCCAAGCCAGCGGAAGTGCGGCCGCTGCGAGAACAGCCTTCACAACATCTCCGATTAGGAACGGAACTACACCGGCAGCAAGAGCCTGCTGGAAAGTAAGTCCAAGAGTGAGCATCAAGCCACTGACGCCGAGTGCATAGATGACAACACTGCCGAGTGCGAAGCTGAAGGCGAGCTTTAGCGGATCCTTGCTGAATCCCTTAGATGCCAAGAATCCAATGATGGCGGCCGCTGCCACAAAACCGACCAGGTAACCGGTGGTTGGAAGCACTCCGGTGAGAGTCTTTGCACCGGCGAAAACTGGAAGGCCAATCGCTCCCATTGCTAGGTAGAGAGTCATGGATAGCGATGCACGGCCTGCGCCAAGGGTTGCTGCAACTAGCAGAACGGCAAAAGTCTGAAGAGTCATTGGAACTGGGAACATCGGAATCTGAATCTGAGCCGCTATTGCAGTAAGAGCTGCTCCGGCAGTGATGATTGCAAGGTCTGCAGGAATGCTCCTAGGAACAAAGCGATCGATGAAAGTTACAGCAGTCATTCAATTTCCCTTCAATGATTGTCGCCAGTCTACTGAGCATCCTCGATATCGGCGTCGCGGTCTGCCTGAGTTACCCGCTTTTTCTTGGGCGGAAGCACGCCCTCTGCCTCAAGGCGAAGTCGGCGTTCATTTCGAATTGCCCAAATCAAAGCCCAGAAGGCCATGATTCCAAAGAGGATCCACTGCAGGGCGTAGGAGAGGTGATTTCCCTCGTTCAGAGAGGGTTTGGGCATGGGTCTTGGGTTCTCGGACATCGCCGGGGTCTCGGAAACCAACCTGCCGTAGTACTCGGTTATGAGCTCAGGCCCAAGAGCATCCGCCAGCGATGCAATGTGGAGTGAGGCAAGCTGACCAGGAACAGCGTCTCGATTTAGGTCTTGCTCAGAAAGCCGGAGGCGAACTACAAGTTCGCGTGGGAGATCATCTGGGATGGGGTTGAGCGCTGGAACAGTAACTGGGTCACCGGCTGGTAGCCAACCTCGCTCAACCGCGAGAATTTGGCCGTTACCAAGCCTAAGAGGGACCAGCTGCAAGAACCCAGGCTGGCCGCTCAGTGGTCGATTTCGAACAATGCGTGTCTCTTCAGGCAAATAGGTTCCCTGAATCTCTACCTGACGCCACTCATTGATCGGTTCGCCATCTGCAAAATCCCAAGAGATTTCACTCAGTGGAACCGGGGGAATGTCGTAGTTTGCACTAACCATTGCAATCTTTGCAACGCGATCCTCGCGACGGTCAAACTGCCACCAGCTCAGCAGGGTTGTGGCAAGCGAAAAGACCACCACGAGCACCAGCCATGGTGCCCAGCGTCTAACTGCGGTCAGCTTCAAGTGGGGTATCTCTCAGGTAGAAGGAACGTGCTGATAAATAGTCAACCAGAAAGCTGAGGTGCAGCTGGCAAGCACCCCAGGTCTTCTCGCGACCCTCGACGTGAATCTTTGGATTCCGCCAGAAAATCAGGTGTTCAGCGGAGTCTATGCATCCAGCCCTAGAGCACTTACTTGTCATCCGCGAACTTGATGTCCTGAGCTGAGATCGTGATTTTTGGTGCAACAAGGGTTGCGGCAGTTTGCTTGGGGTCTTGGCCCTGGGCGTTGGCAATGATTACCGCGAAGTATGGGAGGAAGATAGCTAGCGCAAAGAAGACCCACATCAACCAACCCTGGGTGAAGACGCCCAGCACAATGCAGACCATTCGAACACTCATCGCAACGGTGTACTTGATCATCCGGGTGCGACGTTCCTGCTCGGGTGAAATCTCCAGAGTTGTAGCACTCTGTCTTTTGGCCAATTGGTTACCGTCTTCTAGGGCTGTGGATTACTAGACTCTGTTATTCACAACGCCTTTAAGCCAATGGTATTCCCGCAAGGAGCAAACATATGCAAACTCCAAGAACCGTCCTGGTCACCGGAGGCAACCGCGGCATTGGATTTGCCATCGCAGAAGAGTTCATTGCATCCGGTTACCGAGTTGCAGTAACCGCTCGATCAGGCGCGGGGCCAGAGGGCTCGCTAACGGTTCGGGCAGATGTCACCGACTCAGAGTCTTTAGATTCTGCAATCGCTCAGGTGGAGGCCGAGTTAGGGCCAATCGAAGTGCTTGTGGCAAACGCGGGCATCACCAAGGACACACTTCTGATGCGTATGAGCGATGAAGAGTTTGACTCTGTCGTAAACACCAACCTCAACGGAGTTTTTCGAGTCCTAAAGCGAGTTATCAAGTCGATGCTCAAGGCGAAATTCGGACGAGTCATCTTGATCGGAAGCGTGGTCGGCCTTTACGGCAGTGCGGGACAGGTCAACTACTCAGCTACCAAGAGTGCTCTGGTGGGCATTGCCAGAAGCGTGACGCGAGAGCTTGGCGGCAAGAACATCACAGCCAATGTGGTCGCCCCTGGATTTATCGACACAGACATGACCGCCGAACTCAGTGAAGAGTTGGTGCAGAACTACAAGTCCAGGATTCCAGCTGGTCGCTTTGCAGCCCCATCCGAGGTTGCAAAAGTGGTCAGGTGGTTGGCCTCTGAAGAGTCCGCCTACATCTCCGGTGCTGTCATTCCGGTAGATGGTGGACTCGGCATGGGTCACTAGGTGTAGTTTTTTCATAATCGAACTAGGAGATAACTGTGGGCATTCTTGAAGGCAAAAAGATTTTGGTGACCGGTGTTCTAACCGAGGCTTCAATCGCCTTTAGCGCAGCCAGGCTTGCACAAGAAGAGGGTGCGGAGGTTCTGCTCAGCTCCTTTGGACGCATGCTTCCAATCACCACCAAGATTGCCGAGCGCTTGCCAAAGCCTGCCAAGGTAATCGAGCTGGATGCCACAAGCCAGGATGACCTTGCCGCACTTCCAGGGCTAATCCGCGAGCACCTGGGGAGCCTGGACGGCATCGTTCACGCCATCGCTTTTGCTCCGCAGAGCGCACTGGGCGGAAACTTCATGGAGACCCAGTGGTCAGATGTCTCGACAGCGGTAGAGGTATCTGCCTACTCGCTAAAGGCAATCACCGCAGCCTGTGTTCCAGTTTTGAACAACCCAAGCTCGGTTGTTGGTCTGACCTTTGACGCCACTGTTTCCTGGCCGGTCTACGACTGGATGGGCGTGGCCAAGGCTGCTTTCGAGTCGACCTCCCGCTACCTTGCTCGCTACCTGGGCGACAAGGGAATCCGCGTGAACCTAGTCTCCGCTGGACCGCTGAGAACTACCGCCGCGAAGGGTATTCCTGGATTTGCAACCATGGAAGAACTTTGGACCGGTCGTGCTCCACTTGGGTGGGACCTAAACGACACTGAGGCTGCAGCAAAGGGCTTGGTTGCTCTACTTAGCGACTGGTTCCCTGCCACCACCGGTGAACTGATTCACGTTGATGGCGGACTTCACTCAACTGGCGCCTAAGGCAGTAGCTGGATAAGTAACGCAAGATCGCGCTGGTTCAGCGCGATCTTTGCATTTTGTCGGACTATTGGCTTGGCGCAGAATGCAACTGAGAGCCCTGCGACCTCCATCATCCCCAAATCGTTTGCACCATCGCCGACCGCAATGGTTCTTGCTTGCGGGACAGATAATTCCTTGGCCCAATCGATTAAGGAATCTGCTTTTGCTTGGCGATCGATTATCTGACCCAAGACCTTGCCAGTCAGTTTTCCGTCAACGACCTCGAGGGTGTTGGCTCGCTCGAAATCAAATCCAATTGCGCTCTTCACGGGAGCGAGCAACTGAATAAACCCGCCAGAAACTGCTGCTGCTTTTCCACCACGTGCGTGAATTGCTGCAACCAGTTCAGCAGCGCCTTTTGTGGGCTTAAGTTCCCTAGAGACTTCTTCCAACACCGAGTCGGGAAGTCCTGCCAAAACGCTGACGCGCTCGATAAGGCTGGCTGCAAAATCCAGCTCTCCGCGCATTGCGCGCTCGGTTATGGCTGCTACTTCTTGTCTTTTTCCGGCCCTTTCGGCCAGCAATTCAATGGCTTCGTCTTCGATGAGGGTGGAGTCAACATCAAAGACCACTAGGAATCTGGTCAAGGCGTTACAAGCATTCCTTTGGGAACCACGACGATGCCCGTGTCGGTGACCGTGAGGCCGCGGTCTAGGTCGCGCTCTCGACTAACTCCCACGCTGGCACCATCAGCCAAGACCACGTCCTTGTCCAAAATTGCCTTTCGGACGGTGCAGTCGCGGCCAATCTGGACGTTGTCCAAAAGAACAGAGTCTGTGATCAGCGAGCGAGAGAAAACTCGAACATTTGGAGAGAGCACGCTTCGCTCGACAATGCCTCCGGAAACCACGACCCCCAGGCTCACAATTGAGTCGTTGGTTCTGCCCTGGTTGCCCTCTGAGTCGTGAATGAACTTTGCCGGCGGCATGTTGATCTGCTGGTTGTAAACGGGCCAGTCAGAGTTGTAGAGGTTGAAGATTGGCATTGTTGAGATTAGGTCCATGTGAGCGTCGTAGTAGCTCTCCATGGTTCCAACATCGCGCCAGTAAGACTTGTCTCTCGGGGTTGCCCCAGGAATCTCGTTATAGGTGAAGTCGTATGCGCCAGCGGTGCCCTTGGCAACGAAGTAGGGGATTATGTCCGCACCCATGTCGTGGGAGGAATTCTCGTTCTGACCATCTAACTCAATTGCCTCAATAAGTGACTGAGCATTGAAGATGTAGTTACCCATCGAAACCAGTGCTTGGGTTGGGTCTCCAGGAACCGGCTGAGGGTCCTTTGGCTTCTCCCTGAACTTTTCAATAATTCTGGGATCCTCTTCACCAACCTCGATCACGCCAAACTGTGGCGCTAAAGCGATGGGCTGGCGAATGGCCGCGACTGTCGCCTCCATGCCCGAGTCAATGTGTGACTGAAGCATTTGATCGAAGTCCATGCGATAGACGTGATCGGCTCCAACGACAACCACGTAGTCAGGGCGCTCATCAGAAAGCGCGTTCATGGACTGCAGAATCGCATCTGCACTACCCGTGTACCAGCGCTTGCCAAGCCGCTGCTGGGCGGGCACCGATGCAACATAGGAGCCCAGTAGGGGAGACATGCGCCAAGTCTGGGAAACGTGACGGTCCAGCGAGTGGGACTTGTACTGGGTCAGAACGACTATGCGCCTTAGCCCAGAGTTGATGAGATTTGAAAGTGCAAAGTCAATGAGTCGGTAGCTACCTGCAAAAGGAACCGCTGGCTTGGCTCGATCTGCGGTCAGAGGCATCAGACGCTTGCCCTCGCCACCGGCGAGAACCATACCGAAAACTCTCGTACGTCCCATAGCCAAATGTTAGTTGGAATGTAGCCTCCACGACTAGCATTTGGGTATGCGAGTGGATTTTGTTACCAAAGAGTACCCGCCTCACATTTACGGCGGTGCTGGGGTCCACATCACCGAATTAGTAAAAGTTCTTCGCAATCTGGTTGACGCTAGGGTCCATGCTTTTGGAAATCCAGTTTCCGAAGCGGGCACCTTCGGGTACCAAACTCCCGTTGAGCTGGCAGATGCGAACCCAGCAATCCAGACCCTAGGTGTGGATCTCTCGATAGTGGCAGCCCTTGAGGGTGCCGACATAGTTCACTCACACACCTGGTATGCCAACTTCGCAGGACAGCTGGGCTCACTTCTTCACGGCATTCCCCACGTTATAACCGCGCACAGCCTTGAGCCTTTGCGTCCTTGGAAGAAGGAGCAGCTTGGCGGTGGCTACGAAGTCTCGTCGTTCATTGAGCGAAGCTCCTACGAGCAGGCAAAGGCTGTAATTGCAGTCTCAAATGGCATGCGCAACGACATCCTGCACGCCTATCCCAACTTAAACCCAGACAAGGTAGAGGTTGTTTACAACGGAATCGACTCGGCCGCCTGGAAGCCGAACCATGACCCCGACACCGTTCGGAGCCTTGGGGTAAACCCAGACCAGCGCTCTGTGGTCTTTGTTGGTCGGATTACTCGTCAAAAGGGCCTGCCTTACTTTTTGAAGGCAGTCAAAAACCTGCCGACTGATGTGCAGCTCGTTCTGTGCGCCGGAGCACCTGACACCCCAGAAATCAAAGCTGAGGTTGAGCACTTGGTTTCCGAACTCTCGGCGCAGCGCGGGGGAGTCGTTTGGATTCCGGAGCACCTTCCGCAGCCCAAGCTAGCTGCACTCTTGACTGCTGCCGACGTCTTCGTGTGCCCCTCAATTTACGAACCCCTTGGCATCGTGAACCTTGAAGCTATGGCCTGCGGTGCAGCTGTGGTTGCGACCGCAACGGGAGGAATTCCAGAGGTTGTTCTCGAGGGTGAAACCGGTTGGCTGGTTCCTATTGAGCAGGTCAACGATGGCAGCGGTACTCCGCTCGACGAGGCAAAGTTTGTAGCCGACTGGTCAAGGACTCTCAACTCCGCTCTAGAGTCGGGAAGACTCGAGGAGTTTGGGGCCAACGGCAGGCTGCGTGCGGTTGAGAAATTCAGCTGGGAGTCAATTGCGACTCGCACGCTGGAGGTCTATAAAAAGGCCCTGGATAGCTAGGCTAAAGCCGATGTCTACCGTTATCGATCTCCAGAATGTAAGCATTGTCCGTGGCGGCAAAGCAATTATTGATTCCATTAGCTTTCAAGCGACTTCCGACCAGCGCTGGGTAATCCTTGGCGCTAATGGCGCAGGCAAGACCACGATGCTTCGAGTCTGTGCGGCTCAGATCCACCCGTCCTCAGGCGAGGCAACAATTTTGGGATCCCGCCTTGGCGAGGTAAACGTCTTCGAACTTAGAACTCGCATTGGCTTTGCATCCTCAGCACTTGCGAATCAAATCCCAAACAGCGAAACCGTCTTGAACGCTGTCATGACCGCCAGCTATGGCGTGACTGGTCGCTGGAACGAGGTTTACGACGCAATTGATGAGCGCCGGGCTCGCAGGGTCTTGAGTGAATGGGAACTAGACGCTTTTGCGGACCGAGCTTTTGGGACACTCTCCGATGGAGAACGCAAGCGAGTTCAGATTGCAAGAGCGATCATGACCGACCCTGAACTTCTCCTGCTGGATGAGCCAGTGGCAAGCCTTGACCTAGCTGCAAGAGAGCAAACCCTTCGACTTCTTGGAGGCTACGCCTCAACCTCAGACGCTCCAGCGATGGCGATGGTTACCCACCACCTCGAGGAAATTCCAGCCGGCTTCACCCATGCGATGCTGCTCCAGGACGGAAAAATCATCGCCCGCGGTGAAATCGGAGCAACCATCACGAGCCAAAGCATCTCGGAGACCTTTAGGTTCCCGCTCAAAGTCAGCTTTGCTGAGGGTCGCTTCAGTGCGACCGCAGCCTAGACTTCGAGTTCGTTTCTCTGCTAGGCTCTTGCGCTGTTGCGTTTCGCAAAAGAATTCAAATCTAAGAAGGAAACCATGAAGGCTGACATTCACCCAACCTACGAGCCGATCGTATTCCGCGACCTCGCCTCGGGAGTTGCCTTTTTGACCCGTGCGACCATCACCAGTGAGAAGACCATTGAGTGGGAAGACGGCAAGACCTACCCGGTTTACGATGTTGAAATCTCATCCGAGAGCCACCCTTTCTACACCGGAAAGCAGCGCATCATGGATGCTGCAGGCCGCGTAGAGCGCTTCAACGAGCGCTACAAGAACTTCGGCTAAAACTTAGTCGGCCAACCCAACTCCGCCCGGAAATCCGGGCGGTTTTGCGTTTTCATGTATTTCTCAAACTCCAAAGCCTGTTCATCAGCCCAAATCTTTTGGCTCATGTGAAGCTCTTCCGCTGTCACATTCAGAGCCTCGAACTTCACCGATTGGCTCTGAGCTAACCTTCCGGCTGCAACCGCGTCAGCTGTTGAGTTATGTGCATTATCAAGGGCAACTCCATAGTCAGGGCAGAGTGCGGTCAAAGTCCGCTTTCCCTTGCGGTACTTGACCATTTGCCTATCTAGAATCAATGGATCAATAACAGGCTTTGGGTCTAGCGGAGTGAATCCGTATCTCAAGGCCTCGGAGTGCAGGATTGAAAAGTCATAACCCGCATTGAAGGCCACCAAAGGCATCGAGAGCGCTAGGTTCCCGAGAGTCTCAAGGATCTCCCGCACTGCTCCTTGAGGTGCAGAGCCTGAAGCTCTTGCCATCTCGGTAGTCACTCCATGAACATTGCTCGCAGCCTCGGGAATCTCAATACCGGGATTTACAAGCCACTCGTGGACCTGCTCGACCTCGCCATTTTGGTTCAGCACCGCGACGCAGGCAGTCACAATGCGAGACTCCTTGAGGTCGAGACCTGTGGTCTCGAGATCGAAGGTTGCTAGGCGCTTTGCCCACGCGGGCATCGATGGATCAAAGTCAAAGTCAAGCATTGCCCCAGACTAGACCGAGGCTCGGACAACCTAGACTTGAGGGGTGCAGGTGTCTAAAACTCCCACTCCAGAACTTATGGCCATGGCTCAGTCCAGGGCAAAACGCAGCGACGTCGGACCAACCGCAACCTGGCACTACCCAGGAGCTGGCCCGACAATCGTTCTGGTGCATGGGTTCCGTGGAGATCATCATGGGCTCAGCGCAATTGCGGGCGCACTGGATGACTTCAACGTGGTGATTCCCGACCTTCCCGGCTATGGCCGGAGTACGGTGCTTGCTGGCAAACACGACCTGGAGGCCTACGCTAAGTGGCTCATTGACTTTGTGGCACAGCTAGGTGGCAGTCCTTACATTTTGGGTCATAGCTTCGGTTCCTTGATAGTCGCGAAGGCTCACGAATTGGGACTCCAGGCTCCAGCGACGGTGCTGCTGAATCCGATCACCACAACTGCATCTGACACCTTCGCCGGAAAGATTGCTGCTGGGTTTTACAAGGTAGGCAGACTTGGCAGGACTGGCTCTTACCTTCTCAGAAGTGCTCTGGTGGTTCGAGGCATGAGCATCGGTATGGCCACCACTAAAGACTTTGGGCTTAGGGGTTTCATCCACAACCAGCACCTGACCTACTTCTCCAATTACCTGGAGGATCGCGTGGCCCAAGAGGGCTTCAGCGCTGCAAACTCCTCAAACGTCCTAAATCACACTCAGACGCTCCCGAAAAAGCTGCTGGTAATTGCGGGGGAGAAGGACATCATCGCTCCGCTAGCGGGCCAACTGAAGCTGCAGCGGGCAACCGCAGCACGTTTGGAGACTCTGCCGGTTGGGCATCTAACACATTATGAAGCACCGAACGAAGTTGCACTGCTGACAAGAGAGTTCATTGCGTCACTATGACCAAGTTTTATTTCGATGCTCGCTTTGTAAAAACCGACCAGCTTGACGGCATAAGCCGTTTTGCCATTGGACTCCTGGGCGAACTGAGAAAACTGATGCCGGTGACCGTGATGGTTTCCTCGGAAAAACAGCAGGAGCTTCTTGGTGCCGGGGATTATGTTCTGCTTCCCGATGTCACATCGCCCAGCGAGATTTTCACGGCGTTCAAGCTCAACAGGCTCGGGGCAGAGGTGGTGTTTTCACCGATGCAGACCACCTCGTCGCTTGGCAAGAAGTTCAAGCTCATCCTCACGCTGCACGACTTGATTTACTATCGCCACCGAACTCCACCAAAGTCGCTTCCGCCGCTGGTGCGAGCGATCTGGTTTCTTTACCACCTGAGCTATTGGCCGCAGCGCCTTGTGCTTTCGGGGGCAGATGCGGTGGTGACAGTATCAAAGACTTCTAAGTCCCAGATGGAGCGAGTTCGAATCACCAAGCGCCCCATCACGGTGATTTACAACGCAGCTGACGATGCCGTTCCCAGCACTAAAAACCGAAGCGATTCAAACCAGGTCCTCTACATGGGCAGCTTCATCGGCTACAAAAATGTAGAAACGCTGGTTCGGGCCATGGGGATTGCGGATCTTGAGTTGGTGCTACTGAGCAAGATAGCTCCGGAAAGAAAACTTGAACTTGAAGCGCTGGCCGAAAAGTGCGGTTCAAAAGTAGTTTTTGCCAATGGCGTTAGTGACCAGGAATACTCCCGCTGGCTATCCAGCGCTCGTGCTCTGGTTTCAGCCTCTTTCGACGAAGGTTTTGGTATCCCGGTTGTTGAAGCCATGAGCCATGGAACCCCGACCGTGCTGAGCGAGCTGGCTATCTTTCAAGAGGTGGCTGAGGATGCAGCACTCTACTTTGAACCCAGGGATGAGCATGCACTTGCCGCTCAACTGAAGGCCCTGGGAGATCCAAAACTATGGCAAACCAAGTCTGAACTGGGACTTGAGAGGTCGAAGAAATTCAATTGGGCAGACTCCGCTGCCCAGCTGGCTGCGCTAGTTAGGCAGCTCGCTCCCTAGCGGATGCGGCGCCCATGCATCAAGCGCCCAAGTTTCTTTGTGGCGAAGGGTGTGCAGCGAGGCATTCTGAAGTCGCTCTCCCGGAGGTGGGACCTTGCCCTCTGTCACCTCGGAAAGCACGAATCGAATTAGCGCTCCGTGCGAAACAGCCAGCACTTTGGCTCCCTGGAATTCTTTGGTGATGTGCTCTAGCAATAACCGCGAGCGCCGAGCAACATCACTTGCAGACTCAGCGCCAGGTATCTCGTCAAGCTTTGAATACTTCTCGCCCCACTCTGTATAGGTGAGGCCTTCGCCGATTCCAAAGCTGCGCTCAAGAAGAAGCGGCTCTATGTTCACCTCTTGGATTCCAAGCACTTTGGAAACAATCTCCGCGCTTTGTTTAGCTCGCCCAAGCGGAGAGCTCAGGACCAAATCCCAGCCGTGCTGAGTTAGCTCAGCTGCGGCTGACTCGACCTGAGCGATGCCGAATGCATTCATTGGGATGTCTGCGGTGCCCTGGAGTCGAAGATCAATGTTCCAGTCGGTCTGTCCGTGACGGAGTAGCCCAAGGGTTGTTTCAGTCATTGAGTAGCTCCTGGAGAATCGGTCCGGCTGAGCCGTTTAGCTTTGCGTCGGAGATCGAGTCGGCTCTAGTTTCTCCCTGATTAACGATCACCAGCGGTACTGAGCGAGCCTTGGCTTGCTTGATCAGGCGCATTCCGGAGTTCACGGTGAGGCTAGTGCCAGCAACTAGAACCGCCTCAGCACTGGCAACCGCAGCCTCTGCGCGCAAGACGCGCTCCTTGGGAACCTGCTCACCAAAGAACACAACATCTGGCTTGTAGTGACTTCCACAGATTCCGCAGGAGGGAACTCGGAAGTCCTTAGAAACCTCCACCTCGGCATCTCCATCGGGGGAGAACTCCACTGCTAGATCTTGGGAAAGTTTGGGGTTCAGCGCACGAATCCTGCCGTCTAGTTCGTTTCTAGAGAGGATGTCTCCACAGCTTGAACAAAGCACTCGGTCTAACCTGCCGTGCAGCTCAAGCACTGAGCGAGATCCGGCTCGCTGGTGAAGGCCATCGACATTCTGGGTGATGATCTGAAAGATTCTTTCCTGCTTCTCGGCCTCAGCCAATGCAAGATGCGCAAGGTTTGGCTCGGCGTTTGCCACCCGGTTCCAGCCGACAAAGCTGCGGGCCCAGTAGCGAGCTTGGTTTTGGGCAGAGCCCATGAACTGGTCAAATGTCAGCGGATGCTTTTGCACTCGGCCCGCCCCGCGGTAGTCAGGAATACCGCTGTCGGTTGAAACTCCAGCGCCGGTGAGAACGAGGATTTTCTTATCATTTAGGAGCTCTTTGGCATGCGCGATTCCATAGCTGAGGGCTAATGGGAATTCGGGCTGCTGCACGTAGTGAGTTTTCCTTTGGGGGATTTGGCCGGCTTGGCAAAAGGGTATTGGAAGTAGAAATTGATTGGTGTCCGAAAGGGGACTTGAACCCCTACCTCCTATCGGAGACTAGCACCTCAAGCTAGCGCGTCTGCCATTCCGCCACCCGGACAGGTGACTCGGTTACCCGAGCTCGCACAATCTATCACGAACCAAGCTGGTGAAACCAGTCGAGGCATCTTGGCTATCGCTACTTTGGGCGATAGCGTAAAGCCATGCAAGAGGACCCACAGGTAGCACTTCAAAGACTAATCGCAGCACTTGAGCGCCACCTAGATGCTTGCGCTACAAAGCGTCCAGGTGAGGACCAGGGCATCGAGCGAGCATTTGAACTCGTGGAGGATGCATTCCTCTCATACGAAGAAGCCCTGTCCGCCTCCTACGACGAGTATCTACCCATGACCCTCGCAGAAGACGAATGACCCTTCTCGAAGCAATCCTGCTGGGGCTAATCCAGGGGCTTACCGAGTTTCTTCCAATTTCCTCCTCAGCTCACGTTCAAATCGCACAGGAGCTGATGGGGCTATCCAACCTCACCAAGCCACAGATCACAGCGTTTATCGCAACGATTCAAATTGGGACCGAACTAGCGGTAGTGATCTACTTCGCCAAGACAATCTGGGAGATTCTTGGCTCTTGGTTCAGCAATGCACTAAAGCCCTGGAAGCAGCAGCCTGGTTCTTCACAACTCGGCTGGCTCGTAATTGTTGGATCTCTTCCGGTCGCAATTCTTGGTCTGGCTTTTCAGGAGCAGATTGAAACTGATGTTCGCCAACTTTGGGTCATCGGCATTGCACTGATTGTCTTTGGAGTCTTTCTTGGCCTAGCTGATCACTTTGGCAAGAAGGAGCGAGAGGTCAAGGATTTGGATTTCAAATCAGGCGTGATCTTTGGTCTGGGTCAGGCAATGGCTTTGATTCCTGGAGTTTCTCGCTCGGGAGGAACCATCACGGTCGGACGAATGATGGGCTTCACCCGAGAGGCTGCTGCCAGATACAGCTTTTTGCTTGCGATCCCTGCGGTTTTGGCATCGGGGATCTTCCAGTTCGTAAAGAGCTATGGCGACCTTCCGGCGGATTTGATGCTTGGCACAATCATCGCCACAGCCGTCAGCTTTGTGACCGGATACCTAGTCATCTCTTGGTTACTGAAGTATTTGGTGAAGGGCTCGTTCTTGCCGTTTGTGATTTGGCGCGTGGGAGTTGGCTCAGCACTGCTGATTGCCCTCAGCGTTGGAGCTATCTAGCCCTTTGGCTTTTCCGGAGAATCTGGTCGCTCCTTGAGGTAGCGCTCAAACTCTTTGGCAAGCGCCTCTCCAGAAACCTGCTCTGAATCCCAAGCGTCTCTGGCTTTTTCAAGCTGAGCCACGTAGGAAATCATTTCCTCATCTGACTGCGTCATGTCATCAACTGAGCGCTCCCAGTCAAAGGCCGACTGGGCCAGGACAGTGGTGTCGAAGCTAAATCCGGTGAGGGTGAGAATCTCTCCCAAAAATGCCAGGGCGGCCTTTGGGTTAGAAGTGTTGTGCACGTAGTGCGGAACCGAGCCCCAGAGCGACAGCACCGGAATGCCCTCTGCCTCAAAGGTTTGAGCCAGCACGGTCAGGATGCCTACCGGCCCCTCGTAGCTGGAGGGCTCCAGTTCAAAGCGCTCAAGCATCGCCTTGTTAGGGGAGCTCTTGAAGATCTGCATTGGCCTGGTGTGTGGAGCATCCGCCAACATGGCCCCCAGCATGATTACCGCATCGATTTCACGGTCTTGAATCATCTCGAGAATCTCCGCTGAGAAGCTCAGCCACCTTCTGGAAGGTTCGGCTCCGAGCAATACATAGAGCCGGTCAAGACTTGGGTTCTCCGCAATCTTCTCTGGACTGGCCTGTAGCAGTTCCGCTCCAGGCCAACTCAAAATTCGGTTGCCCTCGGGATCGGTCTCGATCATGGGCCTGGAGAACTGGAAGTCGTAGTAATCCTCTGGATCCACTGCCTCTAGGGTCTGCGCTTCGATCTGCTCGGCAATTGCCTTGAGTGCTCCTGAGGCGGCCTCGGTGGCGTCGTTCCAGCCCTCAAAGGCAACCAGCAAGATTCTTCCGCTGAGCATGTTCTCCTAAATGGTTAGCTATAGAACTCTAGGGCAACCGCGGAACTAGACTTTTGCGAATGCCGAACACCTTTCCAGCCGCGGTCCTGTGGGACATGGATGGCACCCTCATAGACTCCGAGCCCTACTGGCTCTTGAGTGAGTCCAGGCTTGCCAGCGAATATGGCGGCACCTGGACTGAGGAAAATGGGCATGAACTGATTGGCAAGTCGCTTTATGACTCTTCAGCGCTTTTGAAAGACAGGCTTTCCATCGAAGACCTTTCGGTGGAGCAGGTTATTGACCGGCTTACCGATGAAGTGGTTTCACACCTCAAGGGCAGCCTTCCCTGGAGGCCAGGAGCCCTTGAGCTGTTGATGGACCTCAAGCAAAACGGCGTGAAGACCGCTCTGGTCACAATGTCAATGAGGCGAATGGCTTTGGCAGTGGTTTCCGAGATTCCGTTTCACGCCTTTGACATCGTGGTCGGGGGAGACGATGTTCGAATCGGCAAGCCAGACCCAGAGCCCTACCTAAGGGCAGCGGAGCTGCTGGGCGTTGACCCGCGCGACTGCATTGCGCTTGAAGATTCCCGCACCGGTCTTGCCTCGGCTGAAGCGGCCGGAACGCTTGCGGTAGGAATTCCAAACATCGTCCCAATCCCGCCGGGTCCGAACCGAATTGTGATCCCAACTCTGAGCGAGATGACCACCGAATTGCTAGCGAATCTGAGGCCAAATGTCTGAATTGTTTAGAGCTGGAGACAGGGTCCAGCTAACTGGCCCTAAGGGCAGGCTGAATACCCTCACCTTGGTTGCGGGCGGTCGATTCGGCTCTCACAAGGGCGACCTGATGCACGATGACATTATTGGCAAGCCACAGGGCAGCGTTATCGCTAACCAAAGTGGGGTCGAGTACCTAGCGCTCAAGCCGCTACTCACCGACTACGTATTGTCAATGCCGAGGGGTGCAGCGATTGTCTACCCCAAGGATGCCGGCCAAATTATTGTCGAGGGAGACATCTTCCCTGGCGCAACAGTAGTTGAAGCCGGGGTGGGTTCTGGAGCGCTGTCCAGCTATCTGCTGCGAGCAGTCGGACCAGAAGGCAAGCTCTACAGCTTTGAAAAGCGCGAGGAGTTTGCCCAGATTGCCCGCGGTAACGTCGCCAACCAAATGGGCTCTATGCCAAAGAACTGGCAGGTTTTGCTAGGGGAGTTGCAGCAGGAACTGCCGAAGTCCCTTGAAGCTGGCAGTGTCGACAGGGTAGTTCTAGACATGCTCGCTCCCTGGGACTGTGTTGATGCGGTTGCAGATGCACTAAAGCCTGGTGGACTTGTAATTGTCTATGTCGCTACCGTCACTCAACTCTCAAGAACAATCGAGGCAATTCGTGATCACGAGGGCTTCACGGACCCAAACGCATGGGAGTCGATGGTTCGCTCCTGGCACGTCGAAGGCCTAGCGGTTCGTCCTGACCACCGAATGATTGCCCACACCGGTTTCTTGCTATCTGCTAGAAGGCTTGCGCCAGGCGCTCAGCTTCCACAGTTCAAGCAAAAACGAGCCTCCAAAACAGAGTTCACACAGGAAGACATGGACACCTGGCTGCCCGATGCGATCGGTCAGCGCCCAATCAGCGAGAAAAAACTTAGAAAAACCGTTCGCAAGGTAGCTCTTGAGCAAACCGAGCGAGAGAATTAGACAAACGAAAGAAGTTCGATTGAAGAAACTTGCCCTGACACTTATTCCGCTTTTCCTTTTGGCTGGTTGTGCAGCTCCACAGGAGGCCAACCTCACCGGCTACGCACTGGTAGGCCAGGGCTTAGACGCTAACTGCGACAGCTTCGAAACCGGAAGTGCAATCGAGCAGGTGAAGGTCACCGGCGAGTTTGGCACCGAGCCAACAGTTGAGTTCCCAACCCCGCTGTCGGGCAATGGTGTTGAGACCAAGGTGATCAGTGACGGTAAGGGAGGGGCCATCGTTGGCTCCCAGCGCGTTGCGCTGCACTTTACCGGCTTCAACGCCGGAACCGGCGAGCAGTTCCAGGGTTCCGAGTTCGGTTCAGATGAATACATCATCCAAGACCTAATTGCTGGCGCAACCCCTGACTTCTGCAAGGCGATGACCGGGGTAAACGTGGGCTCGCGAATTGCAGTTTTGCTAAACGCAGCAAACGCTCACGAGGGTAACGGAATTGAAACCCTGGGTATTGGGGCAGACGAGGGTGTTCTATTCATCTTCGACGTGCTAGACGCTTACCTTCCAAAGGCCAACGGCGAGTCAAAGCCAGCGCTTGCTGGCATGCCAACGGTCATTTTGGCTCCATCCGGCCAGCCTGGGATCCAGATTCCAACCTCGAATGCACCGCTTGAGTTCTCCAAGAATGCACTCATCGAAGGGCGCGGCGAGACCATTGCAATCGGCGACACCGTAATCGTTCACTACTCAGGTTGGACCTGGCTTGGTGAGCAGTTCGACAGCTCCTGGGAGAACGGCGCTCCAGCCAGCTTCCAGGTGAATTCAGAGTCGTTGATTCAAGGCTTTGTGCAGGCCCTTGAGGGTGCCAAGGTCGGATCTCAGGTTATTGCCGTCATCCCGCCAGAGTTGGGCTACGGAGGCAACGCTCAGGGCGCTATCCCTGCGAACTCAACCCTGATCTTTGTCATTGACATTCTCGGCAAAGAATAAATAGTCGAGGCCGGTGGTGATGAAGCAAACCTCAGCGGAGCGACTCTTCACCCTGACCTGCTGTTTAGTTGCCGCCCCAAGAATCGGAGTTAGCAAGCAGCAGCTGCTTTTATCGGTCCCTGGATACCAAGAGGGGGGCTCGCAGGAGTCCGTAGACAAACTGTTTGAGCGCGATAAGAAGGCCTTGAGAAAGACCGGAGTTGCCATCGAGGTAATCGGCGGCGAGGGTTCTGACAACCCAGATGACACCAAGTATCGGATTGTGTCGGGGAGCTTTGACTGGCCGGAGGGCTTGGAGCTCAACACCCAAAAACTCCAGCTGCTTGAGCTTGCCGGTAGGGCTTGGCAGCACCAGGCAATGAGAGCCAGCGCTAGATCTGCCATCACCAGACTTAAGTCCTTGGGTTATGTTCAAAAAACCCAAGATCTAGAGATCTTCTCTCCAAGAATCCTTGCCAAGCACGCCAGCTTTTCTCCTCTTGCTGAGGCAATTTCTGATGGTTTTCAGGTGAGCTTTGATTACCAAAAGCCGGGATCGGACTCGTCCTCAAGGCAGCTAACTCCTCTCAAGCTTCGTTTTCTTGAGGGGCAATGGGTGCTGTTGGCGGCGGAGGGGGATGAGGTCAAAAACTTCCTGCTGCGCCGAATCACAACCAAGGTCACCGTCCTTCCGCAGGCAGCACAGCGAATCCCAGCCGATGCGGTAGCTGCTGCTGAGAAGTCTCTGATTGATTTTGTTGCGGGTCAGCAGGTAACGCTTGAGCTCGAGTCAGACTCTGAGGCCTGGTGGCACTTTGGTGCACCAGCGGATCACCGCGTTAGATTCAATTTCATGGACAAAGAACTCCTGGTTGAAGATCTTCTGGAGCTTGCTAGCGGCCTGCGTGTGCTGGAACCGGTCGAAGTTCGCGAGATGTTGAGCAAGAAACTAGAGACCGTGGCGGTGCAGCATGCCTAAAGTCGAATTAGATGGCGAAGAGGTATTCAACCTAACCCTCTCAGTGGTGGGCCTGGTCCTCAAAGAGGGTGTGATGAGCGTTGAAGAGCTAAGTCAGCACTTTGATGTATCCGCCGCCTCAATCCTCAAAGCAGTTCGCGCTATCACCAACAGCGAAGACTTGGGCAATTACGAAACACATTTCTACGTTGACCAGGATGCGCTGGAGGAGGGGGACGTTAGCTTCTCCCAGGGTCAGGCGCGCCTTAGCGAGCCACCTGTGCTATCCAGCAGACAGGTGAGTGCAATTGCCGCAGGACTTGATTACCTTGCTTCGCTTCCTCAGTTTGCCCAAAGCCGAGACCTGGAGGAGCTTCGCAGCGCTCTCGGCGGAGACATCACAACTACCGCTCCGAAGAGCTTTGCCAAAACTGATGATCTGACGCTCCTCCGAGATGCGCTGCTGGCAAAAACTCAACTAGAAATTGATTACCTGAATCAGGTTGGCGAGCGAAGCTCCAGAGTGGTTGACCCGCTCAGGATCGACTTTGTTGGAAGCCGCTATTACCTCCGCGGCTACTGCCACAAAAACCAAGGTCTAAGGGCGTTCCGAGTTGACCGCATGGCAAGCATCCAGAAATTGGATTCGCCAATTTCTAAAGAGGGACAAGCGGTCGAGATCCCGGAGGATGTCTTTGAGGGCGGCGAAGACCAGCACCTGGTGCAGATTCAAAGCACCAAGTCCGCTTCGGAGATTTTTTGGAACTTCCCGCTGAGCAAAGAGCCTCAAGAGGTCGAGGGTGGCCTCATCGGTGAGATTCGAGTGGGCAACCTAAGGGCCCTGGGCAGGCACGTCGCCCGCTACGGTGGCGATGTGTTGGTAATCGGCCCGGCGGAAGCCCGCCAGGCAGTTGTTGAGTACGCGGAGAGCGCGCTGGCCTTCCAAAAGGGCGAGGTTTAGGCATGGATCTATTGATTTGGCTGCTCTACGCAGCCGGTGCATACATCCTGGTGGCTGCCAGCTACCGCGTGATTGTGAGCCTAAAGGCGCTTAGGGGGCAGGTTGCCGAAACCACCGCAAAGCTCAATGGATTTGGGCCCGACGAGGTTGAGATAACAAAGGCTTCGCCCTCATCACCTGAGGACTTACCCAAATTGTTACGAGATCAACGAAGAAGAGTCCTGGCTAAAGCGCAAGCCAAGGAACAACGAAGGCTTAGACTTATCTCAAGAATCAGCTCAATAAACATAGACAAGAGGTCTGCATGAGAATCGAAAGCTGGCAATGGATCGTCATTCTCGTGATCGTTCTGCTTTTCTGGGGTGCACCGAAGCTCCCTGCTCTAACCAAGAGCGTCGCAGAGTCACTGAAGATTTTTAGAAAAGAAATCAAGTCCCCAGAGTCCGAAAAGGGACCTGAGACCGTGAAGGCCGAAGAGGGCGAGAAGAAGAAGGACTAATGTTCCGGCGCAAAAACAAAGAGCGCCGGATGTCCCTTGGCTCTCACCTGCGGGAGCTTCGAGTCAGGCTGACATGGTCAGCTCTCTACATTTTTATTGGTGCAATCGTTGGCTGGTTCCTGTTTGACCCAGTGTTTGCGCTGTTGCAAGCACCCCTTCTGGAAGTCACCGAGGCGCGTGGCATTGAGGCAATTGTCAACTTTGGCACGGTAGTCGCGGCCTTCGACCTCAGAATCCAGCTCTCAATATTCTTTGGAATCGTGCTGTCCTCACCGATTTGGCTCTACAACCTCTGGGCGTTTATAGCGCCTGGACTCAAGACCAAAGAGAAGCGCTACGCGCTTGGTTTTGTCATAGCGGCACTTCCGCTTTTCCTGGTTGGAACCTCGTTTGCGTGGGCAAACTTGCCAACGTTTGTGGTTGTGATGATTGGTTTCACGCCAGACGGTTCCTCGAACGTTATCAATGCCGCCGAATACGTTCTGTTCGCAGTTCGAGTTTTGCTGCTATTCGGCTTGTCATTTGTTATGCCCGTGCTGCTGGTGGTTTTGAATTTCGCAGGAATCATAACTGGTAAGAGCATCCTCAAGTCATGGCGCATTGCAGTTTTGGTGATGGCTCTTCTTTCTGCTCTTGCAACCCCGGCTGCGGAACCAATGTCCATGCTCTTGCTAATGGTTCCGCTGCTGATCCTCTACTTCAGCGCAGTCGGTATCGCCATGCTCAATGACAAAAGGAGAGAGAGAAAGTTAGCCAAGCTAACCTCCTCCGAGCCTGAAGTTGAATGAGCTTTCCCCAGCTGAGCGCTACCAGCGAGCCAAATCAAAGGCCAAATACCCCCAGCTCGAGGAGTTCTCGGCTGGCCTAAAGTTTCCGCTTGATGAGTTCCAAGTTGCCTCATGCAAGGCCCTGGAGCAGGGAGCAGGGGTCTTGGTTGCAGCTCCAACTGGAGCTGGAAAGACAGTGGTTGGCGAGTTTGCAATCCACCTAGCGGTCCAGAGCGGTAAAAAGGTCTTCTACACGACCCCCATCAAGGCACTGAGCAATCAAAAGTTTGCCGAGCTAACTGCGCGCTACGGCCGCGACAAGGTGGGGCTGCTAACCGGGGATACCAATAACAACTCTGAAGCCCAAATTGTGGTCATGACCACCGAGGTGCTTCGAAACATGATTTACGCCACCTCTATGTCGCTTCGCGATCTTGGGTATGTGGTTATGGATGAGGTTCACTACCTTGCGGATCGCTTCAGGGGAGCGGTCTGGGAGGAAGTAATCCTGCATTTGCCCAAGGATGTTTTGGTGGTTTCGCTATCTGCAACAGTTTCCAACGCAGAAGAGTTCGGGGCTTGGCTTGCAGAGGTTCGGGGAAACACAGAGGTCATTGTTTCTGAAGTAAGGCCGGTTCCACTTCACCAGCATGTTTTGTTTGGCGATGAGGTGCTAGAGCTTTTTGAGAATGGTTCGAAGCAGTCTCGGGTGAATCCTGAGCTTCTCCAAAAACACCAGGCTAGAGCCCGCAGTCCAATGCGAGTAAAGGGCAAGCACGGCAAGGGTGGGTTTCAGAACCAGCGGCACGGCGGTCAGGTTCAACGACTAGACAAGCCCGAGGTCGTGGAGATTCTCGATGACGCAGGGCTTCTTCCAGCGATCTTCTTCATCTTCTCCCGAGCCGGCTGCGACGCAGCAGTGCAGGCCTGTCGCCGAGACAACCTAAGGCTCACCACCAAGGAAGAGCAGCAGGAAATTCGCGCAATCGCTGAAGCGCGATGCTCTTCAATTGCCGATGAGGACCTTGAAACCCTCGGATACTTTGATTGGTTGGCTTCGCTCGAGCGGGGAGTTGCCGCCCACCACGCCGGAATGCTCCCAGCCTTCAAGGAAGTTGTCGAAGAGCTGTTTTTGCGCAAGCTAGTCCGCGTGGTGTTCGCCACCGAGACCTTGGCCCTTGGAATCAACATGCCCGCCAGAACTGTGGTTTTGGAGCGACTGGATAAGTTCAATGGTGAGTCAAGGGTGAACATAACTGCGGGGGAGTACACCCAGTTGACCGGCCGTGCCGGGCGTCGCGGCATCGATACTGAAGGCCACGCTGTAATCCTCTGGGGCAATCAGCTAGACCCGAACATCGTTGCGGGACTTGCCTCCAAGCGAACCTATCCAATGAACTCGAGCTTCAAGCCCACCTACAACATGGCGGTGAACTTGATTTCGGCATTCGGTGCCGCCCGAGCAAGCAAAGTTTTGGAGCGCTCATTCGCACAATTCCAGGCCGACCGTTCGGTTGTCGGATTAGCGCGAGTGATTCACGAAAAGCAAGAGTCGCTCGAGGGTTACGAAACCGCAATGGCTTGCCACCTCGGAGACTTCATCGAGTACTCAGCTATGCGCAGAGACCTCAGTGACCTTGAGCGAATTGGCTCACACGAGCGCCACCGAGCCGGCAAAGACATCCGTATGGCCAAGGGAAAGCGCCAGCAGGATCAGCAGATTGCCGAGCTAAAGCGCAGGATGCGCGCGCACCCTTCGCACGGCTGCGCCGAGCGCGAGGCTCACGCCCGCTGGGGAGAGCGTTACCAAAAGCTCCGCAAGGAAATTGATGCGGCGGTTGCTCAAATTGAAGGCAGAACCAACCAGGTGGCAAGGGTGTTTGACCGAATCTGCCTACTGCTGACAGACCTGGGATA
The DNA here is from genome assembly GCA_964593635.1 of uncultured Aquiluna sp. GTDB lineage: Bacteria > Actinomycetota > Actinomycetes > Actinomycetales > Microbacteriaceae > Aquiluna. Next base: position 10,296 of record CAZQHT010000002.1, on the reverse strand, counting down.
CCTCCAGCAACTCGATGATGACCTGGAAATAACCGCCTCGGGACAGCGGCTTGCCAAAATCTATGGCGATCGAGACCTGCTGATTGCGGAGTGCATCAACCGGGGTGTTTGGTCCAAGCTGGATCCTGCCTCCCTGGCAGCAATGGCAACCGCACTGGTTTACGAGAGTCGCAGGGATGAGGGAGACTTCGAACCCAAGCTGCCGCAGGGGCCTTTTGCCGATGCACTCGAGGGAACCGAGCAGATACAAGAGGAGCTTTTAGAGAAGCAGATTCAGTATCGCCTTCCTAAGGAAAGTGCTCTGGATTTGAATCTGAGCTGGGCTATGTATAAGTGGGCCAGCGGTGCCAGATTGAATGATGTTCTGAAACTATCTGGGCTTTTGCCTGGCGACTTCATTCGCTGGTCAAAACAACTTATCGACTTATTGGACCAGCTTGCTCAGGGTGCAGACGCCGCGCTGGCCGAAACTGCCTACAACGCCATGGATCAGGTAAAGCGAGGCATTGTTGCCTACAGCTATTACGTCTAGAAGTTAGGGTTAAGGAGTGCGTTTAGCAGAGCTATGGTGGCGTCTTCCGCTTGCCCTAATCGGTGGCTTGATTGCGCTCTACACATTCCCCACCGAAAACGTTTGGGTGCTCGCTCCGCTGATTCCAGCGTTTATATTGCTTGCGACTTTAGGCATGAACTTCTGGGGCGCTTACCTGGTTGGCTTTATTGCGGGCCAGGCCTTCTACATAGCCCACATCGAGTGGATATCGCTCTACCTCGGCCCAGTCCCGCTAATTGCTCTTTCAACCCTGATGTCGCTTTACTTCGCGCTTGGTGTTGCAGTGACGGCATGGGTGTGGAAGAAGCTAAAGCCCAAGGCAAGCCAGTACTTCGTTTTCGCATTTATTGCGGCTGGCATTTGGACGAGCCGTGAGTGGCTCGCAATCAACTTCCCCTACGGGGGTTTCCCTTGGTCCAGGCTCTCGATGACTCAGGCCTACGGCCCGCTTGCGAATTGGAGCTTTTGGGGCGGATTATCGCTGCTGAGTTTTGCGATTGCCCTGCTGGGTGCGATGATTGCCATGTTTGTTTTCAGCTTGAAAGCTAAGCGAGTCAATCGGATTCCCTACGCAATTGCTGCTGCCGGTATTGCGTTGATTCCCGTTGCCACCCCAACCACTCTGTTCAATCCAGAGGTTGGAACCAAGGTTGTGGCTGCGGTCCAAGGCAATGCCAAAGCTGGGTTGTTTGCGAATCAAACACCGGGAACAATCCTGCAAAATCACCTTGATGCCTCTGAGTTGATTTTTGAGTCCGAACTTGCAGACCAAGTGGAGTTAGTGGTTTGGCCTGAGAATGCCTCGGATGTGGACCCACTCCGAAGCGAGATTGCGCGTTCCAAAATCGAAGCATTCGCGAATCGTGTGGACGCACCCTTCAGCTTTGGAACGATTACTCGCCGCGGGGATGAGTCATTCAACTCGACACTGCTTTGGGAGCCTGGTGTCGGGCCCGTGGACTTCTACGACAAGAAACGTCCGGTGCCATTTGCCGAATATGTCCCAGACCGCGAGTTTTGGCGCATGCTTGCGCCTGATTTGATCGACATGGTTCCTCGCGGCTACAGCTTCGGTGAGAAAGATGGGATTTTTGAGACGGGTGAGTTTCTTTCGGGATCACTTATCTGTTTTGAGATTGCAGTGGACGATATCCCTAGGGGATTGGCGCTCGAGGGTGCGGAGTTGATTCTCTCTCAAACCAATAATGCTGACTTTGGTTACTCTGACGAGACCTATCAGCAGGCAGCAATTGCAAAGTTGCGCGCCATTGAGACCGGGCGCACCGTCGTAAACATTTCAACGGTTGGGCTTAGTGCGATCTTTCTTCCAACCGGCGAGACTCTGGCTGAGTTGCCCTGGTATGAGCCAGGTGCAATGGTGGAGCGGCTGCCGCTCTATAGCGGCATGACTCCGGCCCTGTTTCTGGGTGGCTGGATCGACCTGCTAATCCTTTTACTCGCAGTGGTTTTGGTAGCTCTGCGTTGGCAAAAACGTTGAAGACTTTGGTCATGATGCCCACCTTCAACGAGGTAACTGGTCTTCGAGGCTCAGTTGGGCGGTTACTTGAGCAAAACCCCGGAGTGGATGTTTTGATCATTGATGACAATTCACCGGATGGCACCGGAAGGCTAGCCGACGAACTTGCGGCAGACAATAGAGTCCACGTCCTGCACAGAAATCAAAAACAGGGCCTCGGGAAGGCCTACCTAGCTGGGTATAGCTGGGGGCTGGAGCGAGGTTATGACCGCCTGGTGCAAATGGATGCTGATGGTTCCCACAGACCTGAAGATCTAGCCATCTTGCTGAAGGCAGATGCGGATCTGGTCATCGGATCCAGGTGGATTGATGGGGGAGCGGTCGAGAACTGGCCAAGGTATCGGCAGTTGATTTCACGCTCTGGAAACTACTACGCCAGCTTCACAACGGGGATCAAGTTGGGGGACCTAACGGCCGGTTTTCGCGCCTACAAGAGCTCAGCTCTCAGATCGCTAGATCTGAACCGACTTGAGGCGCAAGGGTATGGGTTCCAGATCGAAATGACAAGGAGGGCGCAGGCTAGGGGGCTGAGTGTGCTTGAAGTTCCGATTCGATTTATCGAGCGTGAGAACGGTCGCTCAAAGATGACCTATGCGATTGTCTTCGAGGCCTTTTGGCTTTGCACCAAGTGGGGGATGCAGCGACTTCTTAGGCGCTGAGCCTGCCGGCTGCTCTGCGGGAGCGCATGTCTGCGAGCATTTCCTGCAGAAGTTCTTCTAGTTCCTCACGAGTTCGACGCTCCAAAACCATGTCGTAGTGGGTTCTTGGGGCATCGCCTGTTCCAGCGGTGAGAGTGATGGGGGAGTCATCCTCGAGGCGAATCGCTGTGGCAGGACAGTTTTTGCAATCCCAAGTCTCCGGCAGTTCTGCGGTGAGGGAGAAGGTCATGCTGAACTCGTGACCCTCAGAACAGCGGAAGACCTTTTTTTGCCGCGCAGATAGCTCTACACCCGCATCTGACTCTAAGGATTGAGAACCAAGCCTCATTCCTCGCATAGTTTCGGCCAATTGGATCCTCTCGTTACAGGGCACAACCCGCAAAGGGTCTTCCCGAGTCCCGATTGGTTGGTTTCCCAGAGAATGCTCAGCTAAAAAGGTCCACTCGGTCTGAGACGATTCCGTCAGCGCCAAGCGCTAGCAGGGATTGCATGTGGTCGAGCTCATTCACGGTCCAAAAGTGGACCTCAACGCCGTGACGCTGGGCGCGAGCGATAAAGCTCGCCGTTGCAAATTTGATGGGGCCGCGCTCAGGGGGGATCTGAAATGCATCTAGGTCTCGAACAATCGATTCAAAACCAAGACCGCCCAGCTGGTGGCTAGCCCAGGCCAAGATAACCTCGCGCATAGAGGCGCTGGTTGCAACAGGGGAGCTCAGCAG
>CAZQHT010000002.1:0-6728 GCA_964593635.1 uncultured Aquiluna sp. | reverse complement strand
GAGTCGTGAAACAAAACCGCGATCTCATCTTTGGTTGCGTGAACGTCAGACTCAATGTGGGTTGCTCCGTGAGAGACGGCCTGGGCGAAGGCCTCGAGCGAGTTCTCATCGATGTCGGTGCGGTGCTGACTGAGGCCACGATGAGCAAGAACTCGGGGAAGTGGGGCATCGAAGTAGGCGGTTCTGGCCATTGCTTCCCCTAGTCTGTGTGGATGGCCAAGTCTAATTTTGCTTATCGCTTTGCAAAGCTAAATATTGGCTTGTTTATTCTCGGGACTGGCATCGCGATGATGGTTCACGCCTCGATTGGACTAGCTCCCTGGGACGTTTTAGCACAGGGTGTATCAGTACAAACCGGAATTAGCTTCGGCCAAGCGGCAATTGTGGTGAGCGTCATAGTGCTGATGACCTGGATCCCGTTGAAGGTGAAGCCCGGCATTGGTTCAATTCTCAATGCCGTGCTTTTGGGATTGTATGCAGACCTTACGTTGCCGCTCATGCCGCGCCTTGACAACTACTTGGAGCAATTGGGTTTCTTCCTAATGGGCCTTGTCGCGCTCGCATTCGCAACAGGAATGTACATCTCTAGCAATATGGGAAAAGGCCCGAGAGATGGCCTAAACACAGGGCTGGCGCAGCGCTTGAGAATTCCGTTTTGGCAGGCTCGATCCATTGTTGAGATCGCCGTGGTTGCAGTGGGATTCGCTCTGGGTGGGCAGGTCAGAGAAGGAACACTAATTTTTGCTATCTCAATCGGATACCTAAATCAACTGGGCCTGAGAATCTTCAAAATGGTGGATAAAGGCGGCCGGCTTTGAACACCCGGCACCGAAGGGCCGTTCGAGTGCTATTGCGCTCAAAGGCCAATCGAATCCTGTTGTTTTTATCGCACTTTGAACCAGGTTCTGGGCTTGAACCTGCGTGGGTGTTCCCAGGTGGTGGAATCGAAACAGGTGAATCTGAGAGAGAAGCAGCTCTCAGGGAGCTCAGAGAAGAAACCGGTCGGATCTTCCAAGACGAGGACCTCAGCCAAGTTCTTGAGGCGATCCAGCACACAATGCCTGACACCCGAGAGTTCGACACCGGTGAAGCTCATTTCTACGAACTTGTAATTCAGGATGAATTTGAGCCGGATTCTTCAAATTGGACTCAGGACGAACATCGCGACAACGTCATGCATCGCTGGTGGAGTCTTGACGAGATTCTTGCCGAGCGGCCCTGGATCGAACCTTCAGGATCAATTGCAGTGATCGCAAGACATCTGGGATAAGGACCCAGCAGCCCACGCCGGTGTTGGTTACATAAAGCCGATAATAAACATTATGTCAAGTAGTTTTTATCTTTAGCTCCCCTTCTTGAATTGGACTCAAGGGTTTAGAGCTGCTGGGTAATGGCTGACCACTGAACGAGTTTTTGCTTTGCAGCACCCGATTCGATAGCGGCTTTTGCTCGGGCAATCCCAGATTCAATTAGTGAATTCAGTTCAAGGGTTGAGCCCTTGGCGAGTTCATAAGCTGCGATGCCTCCGGCTGCATTTAGAACAACCACGTCAAAGATTGCCTGGGAGTTTTGGAACTGCTCTCCCGCAAAGAGCTTTGAGGCCACCCCAGCGTTATGCCTAGCGTCTCCACCAATCAACTGCGTCTGGTCAACTCGAGCCAGCCCAAAGTCCCGAGCATCAAGCTCCGAGGCCAGAACCTCTCCGTTGTGAACCTGCAGCACGCGGTTGAGATCCGTGGTCGAGAGCTCGTCGAGACCATCGTCAGAACGGAACACGAGTGCTGTTCTCCCCCGAGCCGCCAATTCTTGGGCCATCACAGGCGCAATCTCTTGATTTGCCACCCCAAGTGCGGTTGCGATTGGCTGGGCTGGGTTTGCCAAAGGCCCGAGGAAGTTGAATGTGGTTGGAACCCCGAGTTGCTTGCGAACTGGGGCAACAAATCTCATCGCAGGGTGAAATACAGGTGCGTAGAAGAAGGTGATCCCCACTTCCCTGAACACATCTGCCACCTGAGCGGGCGCTAAATCGAGTTTGATGCCTAGAACCTCGAGCATCTCCGAAGATCCGGTTTTCCCAGATGCTGAACGGCTGCCGTGCTTGAGAACTGGCACACCTGCGGCCGCGGCAACGATCGATGCCATGGAACTTATGTTGACGGTGCCAACCAGGTCTCCCCCGGTGCCAACTATGTCCAGTGCATCCGAACCTGTGTCCAGAAGGACTGCATTGTCGAGCATCACATCAACTAGGCCCGCGAGCTCTTCGACGGTCTCGCCTTTTGAACGTAGGGCCATCATGAATGCACCGATTTGTCCTTCGGATGCATCCCCAGCCATGATCTGCCGCATGGCCCAACCAGCAGAGTGCCTGGAGAGGTCCTCCCCCGCCAAAAGGCTGCTGAGAATCATTGGCCAGCTGCTGTTTTCCATGAGGCAGAGTTTAGCGGCCAGCTTTTACTGTTAATTCCCGAAAAATCGCGGAAATGCGCACCTGCAGGGGTCTTCTCGGAAGTTTCTGGGTTAGGCTTTACGTATGTCAGCCACCACTTCTCCAGCTGCCCAGGCAGCAATTATCAACAGGCCGAACGCGGTTTCGGTAGGGACAATTGTCTGGCTTGGCTCAGAAGTTATGTTCTTCGCAGGCCTTTTTGCCATGTACTTCAGCCTCCGAGCTGGTGCTCCAGACCTCTGGGCTAACGATGCTCAGATCCACAACGTTCCTTTCGCCCTTGTGAACACCTTGATCCTTGTGGCGAGCTCATTCACCGCCCAGTTTGGAGTGTTCGCAGCCGAGCGCATGCAGCCTCGAAGAACTGGTAACTCCCCCGCGAAGTGGGGAATGATCGAATGGTTCTTCCTGACTTATGTAATGGGAGCAATCTTCGTTGCCGGTCAGGCTTGGGAATACGCGATGCTGGTTTCCGAGGGCATCACTCTTAGCTCAAACTCCTACGGTTCGGCTTTCTACATCACCACAGGCTTCCACGCACTGCACGTAATTGGAGGCCTCATCGCCTTCCTGCTTGTCATTGGCCGTGCCTACGCCGCAAAGAATTTTGGACATCGAGAGGCGACTAGCGCGATTGTTGTCTCCTACTACTGGCACTTTGTTGACGTCGTGTGGATTGGCCTATTTGTGGTCGTCTACATCTTGAAATAAAAATGGAGAATCAATTGAGCAACGAAAAGCCGATGCGTCGGCGCCCCTGGGCAGCAGGATTCGTAATCTTCCTAGGTCTCATTCTTTCTGGCGGCGGCTATGCGGCTGCGACCAGCACCGCAGAGACCCAGTTGGCAGGCCCTGAGCAGGTGGAGGAAGGACGCAAGCTATTCCTTGCGAACTGCGCCACCTGCCACGGATCCAATGGTGAAGGTGCGATTGGCGGACCGAGCGTCATCGGAGTCGGAGCTGCCTCGGTTGATTTCCAGGTAGGAACTGGCCGCATGCCAGGACAGGCCTCCGGACCGCAGCTTCACAAGAAGCCTGTGCAGTTCACCGATGAGCAAATTGCTGCAATGGCTGCCTACGTTGCATCTTTGGCCCCCGGACCGGCAATCCCATCAGAGGAATACCTTCGTACTGACGGAGACGTGGCCCACGGTGGAGAGCTATTTCGAATCAACTGTGCAATGTGCCACAACGCCGTTGGAGCAGCGGGAGCGCTAACCGAAGGCAAGTGGGCCCCAGTGCTTGATGGAGTTTCAGAAAAGCACATCTACGAGGCAATGCTTACAGGCCCTCAGAACATGCCTGTGTTCAACGATGCCAACCTAACTCCTGAGGACAAAAAGGACATCATTTCCTACCTCAAGTACGTCGAAAACAACCCTTCGGTTGGTGGATTTGAGCTTGGCTCAATTGGTCCAGTCGCAGAGGGACTTTTTGCGTGGATTTTTGGATTAGGTTTCATTATTGCAATCACCGTTTGGCTTGGCGCCAAGGCTAACTAGGAGTTAGAACAATGAGCGACATCGAGAAGGCATACGAGGGTGGCCTAGCCACTTCTATCGAGCGCCCGATTGCAGACCCAGGAATCGAGCCTCACCGCCTGAGAATGACAGACAAAGACGAGGGTGCTGCCAAGACCGCTGAGCGCGTCATTGCGTCTCTTTTCCTTCTCTCCATCGTCGGAGCGATCATTGCGGTTTGGGGATTCTTTGCATTCCCCATCACCGACGGTGACCTAAGCGCAACCCGTAACGGCGCACTATGGATGGGTGTCGGAATGGCACTGAGCTTGTTTGGAATTGGATTTGGCGCGGTTCACTGGGCCAAATCCCTAATGCCGGATAACGAAGTTTCTGAGGACCGCCACCTAGCTCGCTCAAGCGACGAGATGCGTGCACAGGCTATTGAAATCATCAAACTCGCCGATGGTGAGTCTGGTTTCACTAGGCGCAAGCTGATTCGCAGGACCATGTATGGCGCACTGGCCTTCTTCCCAATTCCAGCAATTGTGATTTTTGGAGACCTAGGTCCATCGGTAGGCGACACCCTAAAGCGCACCATGTGGCGTGAAGGAACCCGCCTGACCAAGGACCCAACAGGCATCCCAATCAAGGCTTCAGATGTAACCATCGGTTCCGTCTTCCACGTCATCCCAGAGGGTCTGAAGGATCTGGATCATGAGATCAAGCTAAACGAGAAGGCGAAAGCCGCTGTTTTGCTAGTTCGAGTGAATCCTGAAGACCTGAAGGAAGATCCAGCAAAAGCATCTTGGAGTTACGACGGTATCGTCGCCTACTCGAAGATTTGTACCCACGTAGGCTGCCCAGTGGCTCTGTATGAGCAGCACACGCACCACTTGCTATGTCCTTGCCACCAGTCAACCTTTGACTTGGCAGACCACTGCAAGGTGGTCTTCGGACCAGCAGCACGACCTCTCCCCCAGCTTCCAATCACGGTTGATGCTGAGGGTTACCTAGTCGCACAGAGCGACTTCCTTGAGCCAGTAGGCCCAACATTCTGGGACATTAGGAACGACTAAATGAGCACTGTTACAGAGCAGAAAAAGGGCGGATTCCTCGCAGGAACCGCAAACTACATTGATGAGCGTGTTCCGGTTGGCTCCGTCCTCAAAAACTTCGGCCGCAAGGTGTTCCCCGACCACTGGAGCTTTATGCTCGGTGAGGTTGCGCTTTACAGCTTCGTCATCCTGGTGCTTTCCGGTACCTTCCTGACCTTCTACTACCAGCCATCCATGGCGGTTGTCTACTACCAGGGCTCCTACGCACCCCTTAAGGGCGTGGAGATGTCAATTGCTTATGCGTCCAGCCTGGACTTGAGCTTTGACATTCGCGGCGGACTGCTTATGCGCCAGGTTCACCACTGGGCAGCCCTGTTGTTCGTTGCAGCTGCCGGCTTGCACATGCTTCGAGTCTTCTTCACAGGAGCGTTCCGCAAGCCGCGTGAGCTCAACTGGGTAGTTGGATTCATGCTCTTCATTCTCGGCATGGCTGCCGGCTTCACCGGCTACTCCCTGCCAGATGACCTGCTTTCCGGAAACGGTCTTCGGATCATCGATGGAATGATCAAGGGAATTCCGTTTATCGGACCTTCAATCTCTGCTGGCCTCTTCGGTGGCGAGTTCCCGGGAACTGAGGTTGTGGCACGTCTTTACAGCCTCCACATCATGATTGTGCCGGCCTTGATCATTGTCTTTGTTGGATTGCACCTGATGATGGTCATCATCCACAAGCACACCCACTACTCGGGTCCTGGCCGTCGCGACGACAACGTCGTTGGCTACCCGCTGATGCCTGTTTATGTTGCAAAGGCTGGTGGCTTCTTCTTCCTAGTCTTCGGTGTAATCATGGCCATCTCCGCCACCTTCACAATCAACCCGATTTGGAACTACGGCCCTTACGACCCATCACCGGTTTCCGCAGGTACTCAGCCTGACTGGTACATCGGTTGGCTAGATGGCGCATTGAGACTTGCCCCGAGCAACTGGGACATTGCAATTCTCGGAGTGGTGCTGCCAATGGGTGTCCTAGTGCCGCTGATTGTGTCCCTCGTCTTCCTTGCCCTAGTTGCCGTCTACCCATTCGTCGAAGCTTGGGTAACCGGAGACAAGCGTGAGCACCACGTTCTAGACCGTCCAAGAAACGCTCCAACCAGAACCGCTATCGGTGCTGCAGGAGTAACTTTCTATGCTGTGCTCTGGGCTGGTGCCTCGACAGACCTAATTGCGGTCAACTTCGAGATGTCATTGAACCAGGTCCTAATCGCAATGCAGATCCTTTTGATCCTGGGTCCTGTTATTGCCTACTGGGTCACAAAGCGCACCTGTCTATCACTGCAGCGCAAGGACCGCGAGATCGTGCTGCACGGTCGAGAGACGGGTCGAATTGTCCGACTCCCCCACGGTGAGTACGTTGAGCTACACGAGCAGGTCGACAAGTACACCCTGTGGAAGCTAGTTGATTTCAAGGACTACCAGCCAACCCTTGCCCGTCCAGACAAGAACGGCAAGATCACCATCATGGCGAGAATCCGCGCCAAGGTGTCAAGCATTTACTTCGAGGACAGGATTGCTCCTGTATCCAAGACCGAGTACGAACTTGCTCACGCTGAGCACGCTCCAGCTTCGGTTGAAGAGAAGCCAAAAGCCAAGCGCAAGCCAAAGGCGTTGACTTCAAAGTAAGCCGTATATGTGAAAAACCCCGAGGTCCTAAGACCTCGGGGTTTTTCTTTGGGGTGGAGATGCCGGGAATCGAACCCGGGT
>CAZQHT010000001.1:43529-66492 GCA_964593635.1 uncultured Aquiluna sp. | reverse complement strand
GCGCTTCCCTGACACGGAAGAGGTCACTGGTTCGAACCCAGTATCGCCCACCATTCTTTATTCATTAATCTGTCGTTGAGAATCCATTAAGCAACTCTGTCTACAAATTGGGACATGAAAATCCAATCTGTCAAGCTGCTGAGTATCGTCGCAGCACTCGCACTAACTCTCGGAGTGGCTCAGGCCCCTTCTCAGGCAAACACATACGCCTCCCCATCGTCCCCTGAAGTGCTCGACGTTGTCCCAGCCGTAGGAGGCGTTAAGGTCACCTGGCTGCCAGTGAAAGCACTGCCAAAGGTTTCCCACTACATAGTCAGTGCCGGACCTGGAAGCTGCCCGATTATGGTTCCAGCTTCCAAGACCTCGGCAGTAATGCCAGTACTGACCATGGAGGATGTTGACGTCACTGTTCAGGCAGTCAATGAGTATGGTCTTTCCGACGCAATGAGCTTTGGAGTTCCGGTAGCGCCAAGGTCAAAGGCCCCAAGCACCATCAAGTCTGTCCAGCTACTGCAGCTTTCTGACTTCCACGGAGCTCTTGAGCCCACCTCGTCAATCTTTGGAGCCGACGGTCTCGCTGGCCAGTTTGCCCTTGAGCGCAGCACGGTCCCAGCCACTATCGCCATGACATCGGGTGACAATTTCGGTGCGGCTCCACCAATCTCTTCACAGTTTGAAGAACTTCCAACCATTGAGACGCTAAACGCCATGAAGCTTGATGTGGCAACCTTTGGTAACCACGAGCACGACCGTGACTTAGCTCACCTTCGCAAGATGATGGCAAACTCAAACTTCCAGTGGGTGGTTAGCAACTACTCCTCCCTGGCTGGTTTGAAGCCGTCACCAGCGAAGAGCGCAAAGACTTTCACCATCATCAATAAGGGTGGCGTTAAGGTCGGAGTTATCGGAGTGAACACCGCTCAAACCAAAGAGCAGGTCTTCCCAGGCAACTTGAACTTCACCTCGGGAGGCAAGACTCAGGAAATCGTTATCCAGAGCTCTCCGGCAAAGGTTCAGACTGCCATAACTGCGGCAAAGAAGGCTGGTGCTGACGTCGTGGTAGGACTAATCCATGAGGGATTCAGCCAGGTCGAGGCTGGAAAAGCAGTCGGCCCGCTGGTTGACTACGCTAAGTCGCTCAAGGGACTCGCGGCGATCTACGGTGGACACTCACACCTCTCATACAACGCTGTAGTTAACGGCGTAACAGTCGCTCAGACCAAGAATGCTGGAGCCGAGTACACCAAAACACAACTGTGTGTAGACACCAAGGCAAACAAGGTGATTGGTTCCTCAGTCGAGCTAGTCAAGAGAACATCTGTGCTAACGGTTCAGCGTGACGCGGCGGTCACGTCGATGGTCGCCGGCTACAAGGCACAGCTAAGTGCGAAACTCGATGTCAAGATTGGAACGGTTGCAACGCGCGCACCTCGCGGTGGAAGCCCTGCGGTCGAACGAAGTGGCGAGCAGGCCTTCGGGTCATGGCTGGCGGATTACGTCAAGGCCAAGTACAAGACCGAGCTGGTGTTGCTAAACGGTGGCGGAATTCGAGACACCTTCCCGGCAACCACCTACCTGCCTGCCGACACAACTCTTCGCCGTCCAACATCAAGTGCCAGCGTGACTGGTCCATTCGATGTGACCCTTGGCGATGCGTTCACAGTCAACCCGTTTGGAAACAACTACGCGACCACAACCATCACCGGAGCTCAGATGTGGGCAGCGCTTGAGAACGGTGTGAGCAACTACCCAACTGACGGCCGCTTCCCACAGGTAGCTGGAATGAAGTTCACCGCTGATGTGACCAAGCCGAAGGGCGAGAGAATCACTGCTCTTACCCTCTCTAACGGAACAGCCATACCAAAGGACTCAACGGTCTACACAATCACGACCTTGGACTTCCTGGGCTATGGCGGCGATGGATACACGCAGTTCAGTGTTCCAAAGCTCCAGATCCGGGACCGTGATGCAGATGTGGTTGCAGAAGCCCTTCGTGCGGACATGGCAGCCGGCAAGGTGACCTCTATGGCCACCGCCGGCCGAATCACCACCATGAGGCAGTGCCCAGACGGGGGGGGTGTCAAACCACCCCCGCCTTCTCGCCTAACTAGGCCTTGAGCTTGAGAACTTTGGCGGTGTCGGCCAACGACTTCTTTGCCGCCGCCGCAGAGCCATTCAGCCTCTTTCCATAGCTGGGGATGAGCCTCTGGAATTCGCTCGTCCAGCCAGCAACCTCATTCGGGTAAAGCTTGGAAATCACATCGATCATCACGCTCACGCTGACTGAAGCCCCTGGCGAAGCTCCCAACAGGCCTGCAATTGAACCATCCGCAGAGCTAATGACTTCCGTTCCAAACTGCAAAGAGCCACCACCCTTGCCAGGCTTGATGACCTGAGCGCGCTGGCCAGCCTCGTAGAGAACCCAATCATCACCGTTTGCGTTAGGAACAAAGTCCTTTAGTGAGTCAAGTTTTGCCTTGCGGGACTTCAAGATCTCCTTCACAAGGTACTGAACAAGACCAAAGTTCTTGACAGCCACGGAAAGGTAAGGAATAAGGTTGGCCGGGCGAAGCGAGAGCGGGAGGTCTAGAAGTGAACCGTGCTTCAAAAACTTCGGGTTCAGCCCTGCAAACGGACCAAACAGGAGTGAGGTCTTTCCATCCACAACTCTGGTGTCTAGGTGGGGCACAGACATCGGGGGAGCGCCAACCGCTGCTTGAGAGTAGACCTTTGCCTGGTGGCGCTTTACGACCTCTGGGTTGTCAGTTCTTAGGAAGTGCCCGCTAACCGGGAAGGTGCCGTAACCCTTGATCTCTGGAATTCCTGAGCGCTGCAAGAGCTTCAGGGCCCAGCCTCCAGCACCAACGAAGACGCGATCAGCTCGAATGAAGCCAGCTATGCCGTTGCTGCGAATAGCTATCTGCCAGCCACCGTCTTTGTATTGGGAGAGATTTGTGACCTCGGTGCTGGTTTGAACCTGCACGCCCTCAGCGATTAGCCAGTTCGTCATCTGCGTTGTGATGGTTCCGTAGTCAACGTCTGTGCCCTGCTCAATGAAAGAGGCGGCGATCTTCTCTTCCCCGCGACCGTCCATGAGAAGTGGAGCCCACTTGGCAATCTGCTTTGGGTCTTCGGTGTATTTGAGCCCTGCGAATAGCGGCTGGGCCTTGAGCGCTTCGTGACGGCGCTTCAAGTAGTCAACGTCTCGATCACCACGGACAAAGGTCATGTGGGGAACTGTCCGAATGAAGGACTCTGGAGCACCGAGGATTCCCTCTTGCACCAGTGTTGCCCAGAACTGCCTAGAGACCTGGAACTGCTCGTTGATTGCAATTGCCTTAGTTGGGTCCGGGAGCGAGCCGTCTTTGCTGTCTGGAATGTAATTGAGCTCACAAAGCGCAGCGTGGCCAGTGCCGGCGTTGTTCCAAGGGTTGGAGCTTTCCTGCGCGATTGAGTCAAGGCGCTCAAGCATTACGAGTCGAAGATTTGGGTTCAGCTTCTTCAGAATTACGCCGAGTGTGGCGCTCATGATGCCGCCACCTACAAGTGCGACATCGTAGCTCTCTATTTTTGACACGCCATAAGGGTAATGGTTATGCGAAGACAGTTACGCCCAACACAGCGCCAACCAAGTAGGCAAGGCTCATCGTAAGAATGCTCACAACCACATTCCGAACCACAGACTTGCGCTTGGAGCCTTTACCGACCTTTGCGGCCCAGAGCCCAGTGATTGCCAGTGCGAGAACTACGGAGACGAAGGTGGCAGGGATTCGAAACTCTGTCCAAGGACCGGTGATTGCTACCAGCGGGAGGAGTCCACCGGCTGTGAAGGCAGCCATGCTTGACCATGCTGCAGCCCAAGGGTGAGCGGTGACGAACTGAGCACTTCTGCCATGCGCGATCTCCGTGTCTCGCTGAGCGCTGACAGACGTGTACTCGCCGCCGGCCATGGAGACAGCTCCTGCAACCAAGGCAGCAACCCCTGCGATAAGCACCGCTGCGGTCTTTGCCCCTGAAGCCGCGACGCCGACCACGATGCCTGCGATTGAGACAATTCCATCGTTAGCGCCAAGCACTGAAGCGCGCAGCCAGTTGAGCTTCTTTTCCAGTTCTCTGGAGACAGGTTGATTCATAAGCGCCATCATGGAGCAAACAATCTGATAGCGCTAGCAAGGCAGGCCTTAGTTCGCTAGGTAGAATTTGCGAGTTAGGAGCCCGCGTGCAAATTTTCGTTGATGGTGCCCCCAAAGAGGTTTCTGAGGGCAGTGATGGCTTCGGTCTGTTTGAAGACAAGTCAGTTATTGCACTGAGGGTCAACTCTGAGCTGCGCGACCTATCCCACAGACTAAGCGCTGGAGACCAGGTTTCTGGGGTGCACATCAGCTCTGAGGATGGGCTTGCGATCTTGCGCCATTCCACCGCGCACGTTATGGCTCAGGCGGTCCAAGAGATCTTCGATCCTGCAAAGCTAGGGATTGGACCTCCAATCAAGGACGGTTTCTACTTCGACTTTGATGTTGAGGAGTCATTCAAGCCAGAGGACCTACGGCGCATTGAGAAGCGCATGAAGGAACTGGTTGGAAAATCCCAGCGTTTTGTTCGCCGTGAGGTATCTGACGAAGAAGCTAGAGAGCTGATGAAAGACGAGCCCTACAAGCTCGAACTGATCTCGCTCAAGAGTTCAGATGTTGGCGAAGGTTCTGCAGAGGTTTCAGCCGGACAGCTTTCGGTCTACGAAAACATAAACCCGGATGGCACCATCGCCTGGCGGGATCTCTGCCGTGGTCCGCACCTTCCGAACACCCGCGGAGTTGGCAAAGCTTTCTCGCTTCTGCGAAGCGCCGCTGCTTACTGGCGAGGTAATGAGAACAATAAGCAGCTGCAGCGAATCTATGGAACTGCATGGCCCACTCAGGAAGAGCACGACGCGCATCTTGAGCGACTAGAAGAGGCAGCCAAGCGCGATCACCGCAAGCTGGGTGTCGAGCTTGACCTTTTTAGCTTCCCCGATGAGATCGGTTCAGGCCTTGCTGTTTTCCACCCCAAGGGTGGCGTAATCCGCAGGGTGATGGAGGACTACAGCCGAAAGCGTCACGAAGAGGCTGGCTACGAGTTCGTTTACTCACCACACATCACCAAGTCAACTCTCTTCGAGAAGTCTGGCCACCTGCAGTGGTACTCGGACGGCATGTTCCCGCCCATGAAGCTGGATGCTGAGTTTGACTCAGAGGGCCAACTGAAGCGCCAGGGCCAGGACTACTACCTGAAGCCAATGAACTGCCCGTTCCACATTCTGGTGTTCCGCTCCCGTCAGCGTTCTTACCGCGAGCTTCCACTTCGGATGTTTGAGTTTGGTTCGGTTTATCGCTACGAGAAGTCCGGTGTGTTGCATGGCCTGACCAGGGTTCGCGGAATGACCCAGGATGACGCTCATCTATTTGTCACCTCAGAGCAGCTCGAGCAGGAGCTCACCAAGGTTCTTGAGTTTGTCCTGGGCCTACTGCGCGACTATGGACTGACCGACTTCTACCTTGAGCTCTCAACTCGTGACCCAGAGAACCCAAAGTTTGTCGGTTCCGATGAGATTTGGGACCGCGCTACCAGCACTCTGGAGAAGGTTGCTACCGCTTCTGGGCTACAGCTGGTTCCTGACCCTGGTGGCGCTGCCTTCTACGGCCCCAAGATCTCTGTTCAGGCCCGAGATGCAATCGGAAGAACCTGGCAGATGTCCACTATCCAGCTTGACTTCAACCTTCCGGAGCGTTTCGACCTGGAGTATGTCGGAAGTGACGGCGAGCGTCACCGTCCGATCATGATTCACCGAGCACTGTTTGGCTCCATCGAGCGATTCTTCGGTGTTCTTACCGAGCACTACGCGGGTCACTTCCCACCTTGGCTTGCACCAGTGCAGGTTGTTGGGGTTCCAGTTGCTGATGAGTTTGGCGATTACCTAGAGGCGTTTGCGCAGGACCTTCGTTCTGAAGGGGTTCGAGTTGAGATTGATCACTCAGACAACCGCATGCAGAAGAAGATTCGCGACCACACCATGATGAAGGTGCCATTCATCTTGCTGGCCGGCGGGCGAGACGCTGAGGCTTCGACCGTGAGCTTTAGGTTCCGCGATGGCACCCAGCAAAACGATGTTCCGCTGGCCGAGGCAAAGAGCATCATCCTCAGTGCAATAGCCGACAAGAAGCAGGTCTAGTGGCCGACTTTTTGGACTCCTTCAGTGGAATGCAGGATGGCTTTGAGAGACTCTGGACACCGCATCGTCTGGTTTATCTGCAGTCTGGTCAGCAGCCAGCGGATGAGGATTGCCCTTTCTGCCTAGCCCCCAAAAAGACTGATGAAGAAGGCCTGATCGTCTTTCGCGGCACCAGTTGCTACGTGCTGCTGAATCTTTTTCCCTATAACTCAGGACACCTCTTGGTCTGCCCATATCGCCATGTGGACAACTACGACAAAGCGACTCGGGAAGAAATCACTGAGATTGGACTGTTAACCCAAGCAGCGATGAAAACGCTTCGGGCCATGTCCAAGGCCCAGGGCTTCAACATCGGAATGAATCAAGGCGAAATTGCAGGAGCGGGAATCGCGTCTCACCTTCACCAGCACATTGTGCCCAGGTGGAAGGCAGATGCAAATTTCTTCCCTGTGATCGCGCAGACAAAGGCTCTCCCAAGACTTTTGGGTGAGGTAAGAGAATCCATTGCAAAAAACTGGATTAGCGAAGTTTAGGATTTAGGCATGTCAAACGAATTTTCTGAAGCAACCCCATTGGTAAAGCGCGGCCTAGCAGAGATGCTGAAGGGTGGCGTAATCATGGACGTTGTCAACGTTGAGCAGGCCAAGATCGCCGAGGATGCTGGCGCAGTAGCCGTTATGGCGCTTGAGCGGGTTCCAGCTGACATCCGCGCCCAGGGTGGCGTTGCGCGCATGAGCGACCCAGACATGATTCAGGCAATCCAGAAGGCTGTCTCAATTCCAGTTATGGCAAAGTCCCGAATCGGACACTTTGTCGAGGCTCAGGTCTTGCAGTCCCTTGAGGTTGACTACATCGATGAGTCAGAGGTGCTTTCACCTGCCGACTACATCAACCACATCGATAAGTGGCAGTTCGAGATTCCTTTTGTTTGTGGAGCAACCAACTTGGGTGAGGCGCTTCGCCGCATTACCGAGGGTGCCGCAATGATCCGCTCTAAGGGTGAGGCTGGAACCGGAGATGTCTCCGAGGCCACCAAGCACATTCGAACCATCACCTCTGAGATTCGCGCCCTGGCAGCAAAGAGCGAAGAAGAGCTCTACGTTGCAGCCAAGGAGCTTCAGGCTCCTTACCAGCTGGTTCGTGAGGTTGCTAAGACCGGCAAGCTGCCAGTAGTTCTGTTTGTTGCAGGTGGTGTTGCAACCCCAGCGGATGCAGCCATGATGATGCAGCTTGGAGCTGACGGTGTATTCGTAGGATCAGGAATCTTCAAGTCTGGAGACCCAGTTGCTCGCGCCCTTGCAATCGTGAAGGCCACAACCTTCTATGACGACCCAAAGGTTGTCGCTGAGGCTAGCCGCGGATTGGGTGAGGCAATGGTTGGCATCAACGTCAAGGACCTGCCAGCCCCACACCGCCTTTCGGAGCGTGGCTGGTAATTGCTAATCGGAGTCCTGAGTCTTCAGGGTGACTTTAGAGAGCACATTGCAACTCTGGAGTCGCTTGGGGTTCAGGCCACCAAGGTTAGAACCGAGGCAGAACTTCTAGCTTGCGATGGGCTAGTTATTCCTGGCGGCGAGTCAACCGCGATTTCCAAACTGGCCGTGATGTTTGGTTTGATTGGGCCGTTGCGAAAGTTCTCAAAAACCAAACCGGTGCTCGGCACTTGCGCTGGGCTAATCATGCTTTCGGACCAGGTAGAGGGAGCTATTGAGGGCCAAGAGTTCATCGGTGGCATCGGAGTGAAGACCAGCAGAAATGCCTATGGAACCCAGTCTCAGTCTTTTCAGGCAATGGTGGATTTTGGGGACAGCCAGGAGATGGTTGCTTTCATCAGGGCTCCAAAGATTCTCGAGACCACCAGCGCTAAAGTGATCGCTCGGCTAAACCGTGAGGCGGTTGCTGTGAGAGACGGTAATCTTTTCGGAGCCAGTTTTCACCCAGAGATCACAGGCAGCAAAGTTCTCCACAAACTCTTCATCGAGGCAGTGGCAAAAACCAAGACCAAGTAACTTAGAGGGACTATGTCAGGCCATTCCAAATGGGCAACCACCAAACACAAAAAGGCTGCCAACGACTCAAAGCGAGCCAAGCTCTGGGCCAAGCTAATTCGAAACATTGAGGTTGCGACCCGCACCGGTGGGGCGGATATCGATGGCAACCCGACTCTTTACGACGCCGTCTACAAGGCGCGCAAAAACTCTGTCCCAAACGACAACATCGATCGCGCGATCAAACGCGGTTCCGGTGCAGACGATGGTTCGGTTGACTACACCAGCATCATGTATGAAGGCTACGGCCCCAGCGGAATTGCAATCCTGATTGAGTGCCTGACCGACAACCGCAACCGGGCCGCTGCTGAAGTTAGATTGGCAGTAAGCCGAAACGGCGGAACCATGGCAGACCCTGGCTCAGTTTCTTATCAGTTCGCGCGCAAGGGCGTGATCCTTGTAAACGGCTCTGATGAGGATTCGATACTGGAGGCCACCATCGAACACGACGTCGAAGATGTCTCGGTCGCCGGCGATGGGTTTGTTGTGACGTGCGACCCCTCATCGATGGTCGATGCCAGAGCGGCCCTGCAAAGCGCTGGGATTGACTATGAATCCGCTGACGTTGAGTTTGTCTCTTCGCTAAAGATTGATGCTGATGCCGAGCTCGCAGACAAAGTGATCAAGCTAATCGACGCCCTCGAGGACCTAGATGATGTGCAGGCCGTCTACACCAACATGGACGTCAGTGCGGCGACACTGGAAGAGCTCGAAAGCCGCTAGTGATCATCCTTGGCGTTGACCCAGGCCTCACCCGATGCGGGTATGGCCTGATCAACGCGACAACCCAAACAGCTCTTGATTTTGGTCTTCTAGCCTCAGCTGCGGGAACCGACCCCAGGGATCGAGTTGGCTCAATCGCCAAATCTCTTGAGGAGATCGTCGTAAAGGCTAAGCCCGATGTGATTGCTCTCGAGCGAGTCTTTGCCCAGGCGAACCTGCGATCGGTCATGGGTGTTGCCCAAGTCTCGGGAGCGCTAATGCACATCGCCTATAAGCACTCCATCCCGCTGCAGTTCTTCACGCCCTCAGAGGTGAAGGCAGCCGTGACCGGCAATGGCAGGGCAACCAAGGATCAGGTTTCGATGATGGTCAAGAGGCTTCTGAAGCTTGATGAAATCAAAGGGCCGGCGGACGTTGCAGATGCTCTAGCGGTTGCCATAACCGCCTCCAAGCGAGGCGGGTCTGCTGGAACATCGGCTCAGCAGAAGTGGGTTGCTGCGGCTAAGGCCGCCAATCGACGAATAGGTTAGAGCCGTGATCTCGATCCTGACAGGCAAACTAATCCACACTTCGCTGGCAAAAGTGGTGGTTGACGTGTCGGGCGTTGGCTTTGAAGTTGGAATCACGCCAAGACACTCCCTCAAGCTCTCGCTCGGAGAATCTGTGACCCTTTTCACAAGAATGATCGTGAAAGAGGACGACATCTCGCTGTTTGGCTTTGAGAGCATGGGGGAGCGAGAGCTCTTTGACCAACTCTGCTCTGTCAGCGGCATTGGACCCAAGCTTGCACTGACCACCCTTTCTGGACTCACTGAAACTTCACTGAGGAACGCCATTGCTGACCAGGATGAGCTTGTTTTCAAAGCAATTCCAGGAATAGGCCCCAAGACTGCAAAGCTCATCCTGCTGTCTCTCACGGGCAAGGTGGGGTTGAGTGTGAAGACCCACTATCCAAACGTTTTGGCTGCTTTGAGCCAGCTCGGCACAGATGAAAAGAGAGCCTCCCAGATTGTTGCCGAGCTCGAACCTGGGCTGAATGACTCTCAGGCCCTCAAGCTAGCCCTATCGAAACTCGGAACAGGGAAGCTAACTGGAAATGATTGACGAGGAGCGCGAACTCGAGGCGAAACTTCGCCCAGCCAATCTCGAAGAGTTCGTTGGACAACAGAAGGTAGTTGATCAGCTTTCGCTCATCATTGCCGCCGCAAAGCTCAATAATCGCGCCGCGGACCACGTTTTGCTGGCTGGCCCGCCGGGGCTTGGCAAGACAACCCTTGCGATGATCGTGGCTCACGAATCCAACAGAAACCTGAGGCTAACCAGCGGGCCGGCAATTCAATCATCTGGTGATCTGGCTGCCATTCTTTCGGCCCTTGAATCCGGCGATGTGCTCTTTATTGATGAGATCCACCGGATGTCCCGCTCCGCCGAGGAGATGCTGTATTTGGCCATGGAGGACTTCAGGGTTGATGTGATGGTTGGCAAGGGCCCCGGAGCTGCTTCAATCTCCCTTGACCTAGCACCTTTCACGCTGGTTGGCGCCACCACTAGAAGCGGAATGCTCCCGACACCACTGAGAGACCGCTTTGGTTTCACGGCTTTCCTTGAGTATTACGAAGCTCCGGAACTAGAGCGGGTTCTCTTCAGATCCTCCAAGCGTCTTGGCTATGAAATGGCTGAAGACGCAGCGGTTGAGCTAGCCAAGCGCTCAAGAGGAACCCCGAGAATTGCAAACCGACTGCTGAGGCGAGTTCGCGACTACGCACTTGTGAACGGGGGAACAGCAATCGACCTCGGCCACGTGCGAGCAGCAATGGACATATTCGAGATCGACCAGGCGGGACTAGACCGAGTGGACAGGCAGTTGCTAGGCCTGTTGGCGACGAAGTTCTCGTCTCGACCGGTGGGACTATCGACCCTAGCTGTTGCAATAGGTGAGGAGCCGGACACAATCGAGGCTGTCTTGGAGCCGTACCTGATTCGCCAGGGGCTTCTGCAGCGCACCCCAAGGGGTCGCGAGATTACTGAGGCTGGAAAAGCTCATCTTGGTATTGCTGGGGCTGTCTAGGCATTTGCGCCTATAATTTCGGGGGACCTGTTCGGTAAGGAAAGCTCTTGGACTATCTTCTATTAGGCGTGCTCGCAGTAATGATTTTGCTGCTAATCAGCCAGAATCGTAAGCGCCGCAAGGATGCAGATAAGTTAGCCGAGAGCCTCGCTGTTGGGTCAAGCGTTTTGCTTCACTCAGGAATCAAGGGTGTAATCACCGCCGTTGATGAAATGGATGTAGTGGTTGAGACAACTCCTGGGGTAAAGATCAGAGTTGTAAAGCAAGCGGTTCGTTCAGTCGACGCCGCTGTTGAGGGGAACTAGTTTTGGAAAAAAGCACCGCTCAGGTAGCTAAGCGCAAACTCACCTGGCTAACAGGTATTGCTGCCTTCTTCGCCGCCCTATTGATCTGGGGAACCGTATCCGGTCAGCCAGGCGCTTCCCTTACCCCAGAGCTAGCTCTGGACCTTCAGGGTGGCACTTCGATCATCCTTACCCCAACCATTGCGGATGGCTCAGAAGCCTCGCTGGAGCAACTCAACCAGGCGGCAACCATCATTCGCCAGCGTGTTGACGGATCCGGTGTCAGCGAAGCAACCGTGACAATTCAAGGCGAGCAGAACATTGTTGTTCAGATTCCTGGCGTTCCAGACCCAACAACACTGCAGCTAATCAAGGCAAGCGCTCTCCTAGAGTTCCGCCCAGTGATCACCTTCACCGCAAACACACCATCCTCGGAGAGCTCTGTAGTGGACTTCTCCGCTCTGAACGACACTCCCGCCACCGCTCCGGTAAACGCCTCTGACCCTGCCTGGATTACCGAGAAGGTTCAAGCTCAGTTCGAAGCTCTTGACTGCTCACAGGAGTACCGCCAGCCGGGACAGGTTGATGACCCAACCAAACCTCTTGTCACCTGTGATGAGGGAGACTTCTCAAAGTACGTTTTGGGACCAGTTGAGGTTGCGGGTCTAAACATTTCCGACGCATTCGCTGGCACCATCACCACTCAGACTGGTGCAACCACCAACGACTGGGCTGTCAACCTTGAGTTTGATGCCGCCGGAACTGAAGCGTTCGGCGTTGTAACCGGCCGTCTTTTCGGTTCCCCTAGCCCACAGAACCAGTTCGCTATCACGTTGGATGGTGTTGTAATCACTGCACCAGCTGCCCAGGCGGTTATCACCAACGGTAGGGCGCAGATCACTGGAAACTTCACTCAGGAGAGCGCTACCGTTCTGGCAGACCAGCTGAAGTACGGTGCTTTGCCTATTGGCTTCGAGGTTCAGTCCCAGGAGAACATTTCGGCCACCCTTGGTGACGAATCGCTTCGAAGCGGTCTGATCGCAGGTCTAATCGGAATGATCTTCGTGATGATCTACATGACCATTCAGTACCGCGGTCTGGCCACCGTAGTGCTTGGATCCCTTGTGGTCTTTGCCTTGCTGGTCTACCTGATTGTCGCATTCCTAAGCTGGCGCCAGGGCTACCGCCTATCGCTTGCCGGTGTTGCAGGTCTAATCGTCTCGATTGGTGTCGTAGCGGACTCGTTCATCGTTTACTTCGAACGTATTCGAGATGAGTTGCGCGAAGGAAAGTCCCTTGAGATTGCCGTTGAGGCGGGCTGGAAGCGCGCCTACCGAACGATTCTTGCCTCGGGAGCGGTAAGCCTCACAGCAGCAGTCACGCTTTACCTGCTGACATCTAGCTCGGTAAGAGGCTTTGCCTTCACACTCGGCTTAACCACGATCATCGACATCTTGGTCGTGGTGCTGTTCACTCACCCAATGATGCAGCTTCTTGCCCGCAATAAGTTCTTCGCATCAGGCCACAAGTTCTCCGGCTTCGACCTTTCTGCCGCCAAGGCTTCCTACCGAGGCAGGGGAGAGTTCAGGATTTCCAACTCAGTAACCGAGGAGAAGGTCCTGAAATCGTCAAAAGAAGCTACCAAGCGTCAAACCATCGCCGAGCGCAAGGCTCTGGCAGCAAAGGGCAGTGATGAGTAAGTACAGAGACTTAGGTAACCGGCTCTACTCCGGTGAGAGTTCGCTCAACATTGTTGGCCGCCGCAAGCTTTGGTATGTGGTAGCAGCAGTCGTTCTTATTCTGACCATTGTCTTCCCAACTCTGCGCGGTGGCTTCAACTTTGGAATCGAATTCCGTGGTGGCTCAGAGTTCCGCCTAACTAACTCCCAAGAGCTTCCCCAATCACTAGCGACTGACGCTATCCACAGCGTTGTCCCAGATGTTCAGGTTGTAGTGGCTCAGGTTGGTCTTGCTGATCTGAGAATCCAGACCGAGCAGCTGGCCGATGTGGAGTCCGAAGAGGCTCGCCTAGCACTTGCCGAAGCCTATGGACTGCAGAGCGAGGAAGTTGCATCAAGCTTTATTGGACCTAACTGGGGTGAGGAAGTTACCCGTCAAGCCATTATCGGTTTGCTGATATTCCTAGCGATCGTCTCGGTCTTGATGGCGCTGTACTTCCGCTCCTGGAAGATGAGCGTGGCAGCACTGATTGCGCTTGCTCACGACTTGATTATCACCATTGGTATTTATGGCGCATTTGGCCTAGAGGTCACCCCAGCGGCAGTGATCGGTTTCCTTACCGTGCTGGCCTACTCGCTGTATGACACCGTGGTTGTTTTTGACAAGGTCCGTGAGAATACTCAAGAGATTGAGTTCTCAGAGACAAGGACATTTGGAGAAATGGTGAACCTTGCTGTCAATCAGACCTTGGTTCGCTCGATCAACACCTCCATCGTTGGTGTTCTTCCGGTTGCCTCGATTCTTTTCATCGGTTCGCTACTTCTTGGAGCGGGAACGCTTCGAGACATTGCTTTGGTGATGATGGTTGGAACCATTGTTGGTACTTACTCATCGGTCTTCTTGGCCGCTCCGGTTTACTCTCACCTGCGTGAGAGTGAGCCCGCGCTAAAGGCCGCAGCTGACAAGGTGCTTGCTGGACGCAGCTAAACTCTTCACAACCTAGAAAGGTCGTGTGAGATGACTGACAGTCTTGCCTCTTCGCTGAGGTCCAGACTGCCCAGAATCTTCACTCGTTCTTCCACTGCCTACGGGCAGGAGCTCGCGGAGCTAATCAAGGTTGTAAAGCTAAATCATCCCAAAGCTGATCTTGCGGTTATTCAACGCGCCTACAAGACTGCCGAACACCACCACACTGGTCAGCTCAGGAAAAGTGGTGAGGAATACATCACGCACCCGCTTGCGGTTGCAAGGATTCTGGCGGACCTTGGGTCTGGCCCATCAACAATTGCTGCGGCCTTGCTGCATGACACTGTGGAAGACACCGGATACTCAATCTCACAGCTAGAGGCTGACTTTGGCTCTGAAGTTGGATTGCTGGTCGACGGGGTCACAAAACTAGACAAAATCAAGTTCGGGGACTCAGCGCAAGCAGAGACCATGCGCAAGATGGTTGTCGCGATGAGCAAGGATGTCCGGGTCTTGGTCATCAAGCTGGCCGACCGACTCCACAACGCGCGCACCTGGGGCTTTGTTCCAGCTGAATCTGCCAAACGCAAGGCCCAAGAGACGCTTGAGATCTATGCACCGCTGGCACACCGCCTCGGCATCAGCACGATTAAGAGTGAGCTGGAAGATATCTCGTTCGCCGTCCTATACCCCAAGGTTTATGAGGAGATTGTGAACCTGGTGGGTCAGCGCAATCCACTCAGGAGCGAGTTCACCGAAAAGGTGATTGAGGACATCGAGACCGAACTTCGAGACAGCAAGGTCAAGGCCAAGATTGATGGCCGACCTAAGCAGTACTACAGCATCTACCAAAAGATGGTTTTGCGTGGACGTGAGTTCGATGACATCTACGACCTTGTGGGTATAAGGGTGATTGTTTCCTCGGTCCGAGACTGCTACGGAGCACTGGGGGCCATCCATGCCAAGTGGTCGCCAATCCCAGGTCGCTTCAAGGACTACATTGCGATGCCGAAGTTCAACCTGTACCAATCTCTCCACACCACGGTTGTGGGCCCAGATGGCAGAGCAGTAGAGATTCAGATCCGAACTCTTGAGATGCACCAGCGCGCTGAGTACGGAGTTGCAGCCCACTGGAAGTACAAGGCTCAGGCGGGCAAGGCAGGCGATGAGGTTGACTTCGCTTGGATGAAGCAGCTCAGTGACTGGCAGGAGGAGACCTCTGACCCAGGAGAATTCCTAGACAATTTGCGTTTTGAAATCGGAGCTAAGGAGCTCTACGTCTTCACGCCTAAGGGCAAGGTTGTTGGCCTCTCTGCTGGCTCCACCCCGGTTGACTTTGCCTACGCAGTTCACACCGAGGTTGGCCACAAGATGATTGGCGCAAAGGTGAACGGCCGACTGGTTCCGCTCGAGAGCAAGCTTCAGGCAGGCGATGTCGTCGAGGTTCTGACTTCAAAGTCCGAGTCAGCCGGACCATCCAAGGACTGGCTGAGTTTTGTGGCGTCCCCAAGAGCCAGGGCAAAGATAAAGCACCACTTCACCCTAGAGCGGCGAGAACTGGCCACCGAAGATGGCAAGGAAGCCCTCACAAAGGCTTTGCGTAAACAAGGGTTGCCGGTTCAATCCATCTTGAACTCAGACGCACTAAACAAGATTGCCGATGACTTGAACCTGGGGGATTCACATGCCCTATTCACGGCCATCGGACAGGGTCAGTTCTCAACTCAATCAGTGATTGAGAAGGTTCGAGTTCACCTTGGTTTGACTCAGGAGCCAGACACAGAAGAGATCCCGGTTCAACTTCCTAAGTCGCTCCGCGGCCCAAGAACCTCGAACCAGGGCATTTTGGTCAAGGGTTCACCCGACGTCCTAACCAAGATGGCTCGTTGCTGCACACCGGTTCCTGGAGATGAAATCACTGGCTTTATAACCAGAGGAGAGGGTGTCTCGGTTCACCGAGTTGACTGCACAAACGTTGCAAGCCTGAACCAGGCTCGCGTCGTTGAGGTTTCCTGGGCGCAGAGCGCTCGAGGGGTGTTCATGGTTCAGATTCAGGTTGAGGCGCTTGACCGTTCTGGATTGCTCTCAGACATCACAAGGGTGCTGACTGAGAACCATGTAAACATTCTGAGTGCGACGGTCTCCACCGGCAGGGACAGGGTTGCACTGAGCAGGTATGTGTTTGAGATGGCGGACCCGTCCCACCTAGATCACTTGCTGAATCAGATCAGGCGAATCGAAGCCGTTTACGACGTCTATCGAGTGAAGAGCAACTAGGGACTAGTCGACAGCCTTTTGAGCTGCTTCCAACCAAGCCTTGCGTGCATCAATCTGAGCCTGCACGTCCTTCTTCTTGGCGGCAGGAGCCGCTGCCAACTCTGCCTCTAGAGAAGCGATAGCGGCCTCAAGCTGAGTAACAAGCGAGTTTGAACGAGCCTTAGCTGCAGGGTCCGAACGACGCCAAGCATCGGCTTCGGCCTCAGAAATCTTCTTCTCGACCTTACGTAGCCTGTCTTCGACAGCGCGAACCTGATCACGAGGAACGTGGCCAACCTTCACCCAGCGAGCTTGGATTTCAGAAAGCTTGGTCTTTGCCTTGGCTAGATCGCTCAATTCGATTTTCTCGGCCTCAGCAAGCAAAGCCAGCTTGGCCTCTAGGTTCTCCTTTTGGGATACTGCAAGCTCAGAGTCCTTTGCCTTCTTGTCGGCAAAAATAGCGTCTCCTGCGGCACGGAATCTCGCCCAAAGTGCATCTTCAACCTTGCCGGCCTTTGGAGCAGCCTTCCAGGCATCCTGAAGCTTTCGGTACTCTGCGGCTGAGTCGCCACCCTTGGTGACAAGAGCCTCGGCCTGCTCGGTGAGTTTGCTCTTTACGCTCTTGGCTTCCTTGAACTTGGAGTCCAGGGTCGCGAAGTACGCACGGCGACCGGTCTCAAACTTCGCGCGAGCTTGTGAGAAACGCTTCCAGATTGGATCGGTCTGAGCCTTTGGAATCTTTGCTCCAGTCTTCTGAAGCTCTTGCCAAGCAGTGAACAGGTCGTTCATCTCCACGGCGGACTTTTTCCAGTTGATTGCCTGAAGGTTGGCAACGATGGCCTCTGCCTTCGCTGCAATCTCTTCCTTCTTCGCTAGACCCTCAACGCTTGCGGCGTCTCGGTCAGCCTTGATCTTCTCGGCAGCCAGCGCAATTGCAGGAGCAACGTTCTCAAGGCGAATGCGAAGGGCAGCTAGGTTTCCAACGGCTTTTGGCTCGGTTAGCTCGATCTTTAGGTGATCATGGGTGGTCTTCAAGCTCTTCGAGTCGGTGATTCCAGCTGCAATGCGCTGCTCAAGAGTGCGGACCTGGGCCTCTAGATCGTCGTACTTGCGAGTGAAGTAGGCGAGGGCTTCCGCTTGAGAAACACCTGGGTACTGGCCAACCTGTCGCTCAACACCGGCCTCGATTACGAAGACGTTGTTGTCCTGGTCGACGCGACCAAACTCGTTGCTAGTCAATGTTTCTCCTTGAATTCAGCTTTTACTCTACCGAAATACCAGTCATCACAACCGGCTCAGCTGGAGCACCGTCACCGGTGCCATTGGCTGTGCCCTTTGCGGCAATCGCCTTGACTGCATCTAGGCCACCGGTCAGGCGGCCCAGGACGGTGTAGCCACCGGCTGAGTCAGAGGGAATTGTTGAGTCCTGGTAGACGATAAAGAACTGAGATCCCATGGAGAAACCGTCGCCTCCGCGACGAGCCATGGCAATAACACCCTCTTGGTAGAGGTCGTTTGCGGGTGCTGCCTCAATCGGGCCCCAGTTGTAACCGGGACCACCGCTGCCATCGCCCGCCGGGTCACCACACTGCAGCACAAAGATTCCTGCGGTGGTTAGGCGGTGACAGCTGACATTCTCAAAGTAACCCTTTTGCGCAAGTGAAACGAAGTTTGCAACAGCCTGCGGTGCTGCAGCGCCATCAAGCTCAAATCCAATGTCTGAGCCACCAAGGTTCATCGCTCCGGTCCAGGTGCGGTTCTCGGCTAGCTCTGGCGATGGAACGTTTGGGTCGTTTGCAGGAGGCTCGGTCTCGCCAACAGTTTCTGATTCGGTGGGGGCCTCAATTGCGGCCTCTTCGGCACTCTGAACTCCAGGTCCAAAATTGAAGTAGATGGTTTGTCCTACAAAAGCTAAAGCAAGGGCTGCGCCTGCAATCAGCAGAGCTAACTTGTTGTCCTTTGGACCCCTGAGCTTTCGCTGAGCAATTAGGTCCTGCTTGGCCTGGTAGTTGGCAAGTTTTTCGTTGTTTTTCATCAAAACCTCGGAGTTAGTAGCAAGTGGCAATTCTAGGTGTTGCCTACAATCAGCGTGTGGAGAAACCGCTGGCTGTAAGAATGCGCCCTAAATCTATCGGGGAAGTAGTCGGCCACGGACGGCTTTTGGCAAAAGGTTCCCCCATTCAGCGTCTGATCGAGGCTGAGCGAACCGGTGCCTGGAGCTCGGTTCTGCTTTGGGGGCCTCCGGGCAGCGGGAAAACCACAATCGCGAGGCTTCTGAGCGAAGCCAAGAATGCAAACTTCGTTGAGCTAAGTGCTATTGCCACCTCGGTCTCGCAGGTGCGAGAAGTAATCGATTCGGCCAAGAAGTCGATGGAGGTTTACGACCGTCCAACGATCCTGTTTCTAGATGAGATTCACCGATTCTCCAAGTCGCAACAGGACTCACTGCTTGGCGCAGTCGAATCGGGAACAATCACGCTCATTGCCGCAACCACCGAGAACCCCTCCTTCAGTGTGATCAGACCCCTTATCTCGAGGTCTTTGGTTTTCAGACTTGAGCCCCTGTCAAAGCAAGAGTTGCTCACCCTGCTGGAGCGCGCTCGAACCAGTCCGGAAGGACTGTCCGACCGAGAGTTCAATCAAGAGGCACTTGATTACATTGCCGAAATAAGTTCAGGTGATGCCAGAAGAGCATTGACGCTCATGGAGGCTGCGGCCGCCTCGGTCGAGGGGCCTGTGAGCCTTGAAGCAGCCCAATCGTCAAGTGCAAATCAGATCGCTTATGACGCTGGTGGAGACCTGCACTACGACACCATCAGCGCATTCATCAAGTCCGTTAGAGGCTCGGACCCAGACTCTGCCATTCACTATTTGGCCAGAATGATTGCCGGGGGAGAAGACCCCAGGTTTATCGCCCGAAGACTAATGATTTTGGCCAGTGAGGACATTGGCCTGGCTGACCCTGGTGCACTGCAAATTGCAGTTGCTGCAGCTCAGACGGTTGAACTAATTGGCATGCCTGAAGGCCGGATTCCGCTTGCCGAGGCAACTATCTACCTGGCCCTGGCTCCTAAGTCGAATCGAGCCTACGAGGCAATCAACAAGGCTTTGGAGGATGTTGGAACTCAAACACTCTCAGAAGTTCCGGCTCCCCTTCGCTCCACAGGGGCAGTTGGCTACCGCTATCCGCATGATGATCCAAGGGGTGTTCTGAAACAGGAATACTCGGATCTCAGCGTGCGCTACTACCAACCAAGCAACCATGGCTTCGAAAAAACACTTGCAGAGCGACTAAAAGTGATTGATGAAATCCTTGGCAGGTAGTGACAGCTCTGGCCCCCACTGCTAAGATTTCAAAGTTGTCCTGATCCAGCGGCTGGGAAGACGGACAAATTCCACAGAAAGAATTGAAAGGTATCCTTTTTGTCAAAGACAACTAGAACCCGCAGCAAGACTAGGCTTTCGCGTGCCCTTGGCATCGCGCTAACCCCTAAGGCTGCTAAGTACATGGAGAAGCGTCCCTACGCACCGGGACAGCACGGCCGCACCAAGCGCAAGTCAGACTCTGACTACGCAGTACGTCTTCGCGAGAAGCAGCGTCTGCGCGCGCAGTATGGAATTCGCGAGGCTCAGCTTCGCAAGACTTTCCAGGAGGCCAAGCGCACCGAAGGTCTAACTGGTGAGAACCTGGTAGAGCTTCTAGAGATGCGTCTTGACGCTCTCGTGCTGCGCTCAGGCTTTGCCCGCACCATGGCACAGGCCCGTCAGATGGTAGTTCACCGCCACATCCTTGTTGATGGCCAGCGCGTTGACCGCCCCTCATTCCGCGTAAAGCCTGGACAGTTGATTCACGTCCACGACAAGAGCGAGAAGACTGAGCCGTTCCAGGTAGCAGCAGCCGGAGGTCACTCCGACGTTCAGGCAACCACTCCTGAGTACCTATCGGTTTCACTGGACAAGCTCCAGGCCACCCTAGTTCGTCGTCCAAAGCGTGCCGAGGTCCCAGTGACCTGTGAAGTACAGCTTGTGGTCGAGTACTACGCAGCAAGGTAACACTTATGAGCGGTGGCGAGATTGCCGGCATCATCTTTGCCAGCAGTTTCGTCCTGCTCGTTTTGTTCACCGGGCTGGTACTGATCAAGGTGGCAAGGCTGGTCGATGAGACCGCCAACACCGTAAAGACCTTCAACCAGGAGCTCGAGCCACTGCTAACAGAGGCTCGAGTCACCCTGACTGAGGCAAACAAGCAGCTAAAGCGCATTGATGCGATCACTCAGGATGTTGAGCAGGTAACGGAAAACATCAACTCGTTGGTGGCTGTATTCACAGCTTCCATTGGAGCGCCGCTAACTAAACTGTTTGGCGTAACGCAGGGCATTTTCAAGGCCTTTGGAAAGCGGAGGTAGACCATGAGCAAACTCGGTTGGTTCATCGCAGGTATTTCACTTGGCGCGGTCGCCGTAATTCAGTTGCGCGACAACCCCAAGGCACAGGCAGCACTGGACGATGCCCTCGAGGCAGCCAGGGAGTTCGGCAACGCCGTTGCAGAGGGCTACCAGGAGCGCGAAGCCGAGCTTCAGAAGCCAAAGACCGCTCCTAAGCGCAAGACCGCCAAGTAGCAAATGAAGACTGCCGAGATAAAGCGGCGGTGGCTTGACTTCTTCGAAAAGAAGGGCCACACCGTTGTCCCCAGCGCTCCACTAATTTCTCAAGACCCGACACTCATGTTCGTAGTCGCGGGCATGGTTCCATTTATCCCTTACATGTCCGGTGTCTTGCCTGCACCATATGCACGTGCAACCAGCGTTCAGAAGTGCGTGAGAACCCTGGACATCGACGAGGTTGGTAAGACCACTCGTCACGGCACCTTCTTCCAGATGAACGGAAACTTTTCCTTTGGCGATTACTTCAAGAAAGAAGCAATCGCATTCGCCTGGGAGCTTTTGACCAACAAGGTTGAAGATGGCGGCCTCGGTTTTGACCCAGAGCGACTCTGGGCGACTGTTTACCAGGACGACGAAGAGGCAATCGGCTACTGGCTAGAGCAGACTTCTATTCCAAGAGAGCGCATTCAGAAGCGCGGCATGCGCGACAACTACTGGTCAACCGGTCAGCGCGGCCCAGCCGGTCCTTGCTCGGAGATCTACTACGACCGAGGCCCTGCCTACGGTGCTGAGGGTGGTCCCGTTGCAGATGAGGATCGCTACATCGAGATCTGGAACCTGGTCTTCATGCAGTACGAGCGTGCAGATGGTGGCACCAAGGACCACTTCGAAATTCTTGGCGATCTGCCAAAGAAGAACATCGACACCGGAATGGGTCTCGAGCGAGTGGCCTTCTTGCTCCAGGGAGTCGAGAACATCTACGAAATCGACCAGATTCGCCCCCTAATCGACATCTCGGCCGAGCTCAGCGGCAAGAAGTATGGCGCTAACGAAGCCGACGACATCCGCATGAGAGTAGTTGCGGACCACATTCGTTCAGCACTGATGCTCATGAGCGATGGAGTCAGTCCTTCTAACGAGGGTCGCGGCTATATCCTTCGAAGACTGTTGCGCCGATCAATTCGCGCTCTTCGCCTAATTGGTGTTTCCGAGCCAAGCTTCGAAAGACTCTTCACCGCTAGCAAGAACGCGATGGTTGAGGCTTACCCAGACCTGGAAGAGAACTTTGCTCGCGTGCTGCGCTCGGCCCTGGCAGAGGAGAACGGTTTCCGCCGCACCCTAGAGTCGGGCACTGTGGTTTTGGAGCAGGCCATCGCGGATGCCAAGGACTCACTAAGTGGTGAGGTTGCGTTCTTGCTTCACGACACCTATGGCTTCCCGATTGATCTAACCGTTGAGATCGCTGAAGAAAACGGTCTTACTGTCGACCGCAATGGCTTTACTGAGTTGATGCTTGAGCAAAAGACCAGGGCCAAAGAAGACGCCAAGAGCAAGAAGGTCGGCGGGGCTGGACTTCAGGTTTACAGCGAGTTCCGCTCCAAGGGCGAGACTCAGTTCCTCGGCTACGAGTCCCTCGAATCAGAGGGCCAGATTCTTGGCTTGATTCGCGGGGGAGAAGTAGAAGCCTCGCTATCCGAGGGTGAAATCGGTGAGCTGTTCATCGACCAAACTTCGCTCTATGCAGAATCCGGTGGCCAGGCTGCAGATGCAGGGTTTATCCGCGGCGACGGATTTGAGCTTGAAGTAATTGATGTTCAGAAGCCAGTCAAAGGCCTTTTCTCGCACAAGGTTCGAGTTCTTAGCGGTGAGGTAAAGGTCGGTGCTAAGGCTCAGACGATAGTTGACCCGCAGTGGCGTCTCGGTGCAGCTCAGGCTCACTCTGCCACCCACGTAGTGCACGCAGCGCTCCGCCAGGTTTTAGGGCCAGAGGCGTTGCAGTCTGGATCATTCAACAAGCCCGGCTACATGAGGCTTGACTTCTCCTGGGGAGAATCCCTAAGCGATGCCACCAAGAGCGAGATCGAAGAGGTCTCAAACCTCGCAATTCGCTCCGACCTTGCCGTCTCAGCCCAGTTCATGACTCTTCCTGAGGCAAAGGAGTGGGGAGCAATCGCCCTCTTCGGCGAAACTTACGACGAAAAGGTTCGAGTGGTTCAGGTTGGCGGACCTTGGTCCAGAGAACTCTGTGGAGGAACTCACGTTTCTCGCTCTTCGCAAATTGGTCTGGTTTCGGTAATCGGTGAGGCATCAGTTGGCTCTGGCTCAAGACGAATCGAAGCCATGGTCGG
>CAZQHT010000001.1:39156-43429 GCA_964593635.1 uncultured Aquiluna sp. | reverse complement strand
TGGCCGTTGACGGACTTCCAGCCGAACAACTTCGTCAATTGGCCGTCAAGGCGCGCGAGGAACTTGGTTCCTCGTCAGTTGTGGTTCTAGGAAGCGCGAGCGAGGATCGAGTCACGATCATGGTTGCCTGCGGTCAGGCAGCGATTGAGTCCGGAATCAAGGCAGGAGATTTGGCGCGAGTTGCCAGTGCTGTCCTTGGTGGCGGTGGAGGCGGAAAGCCTGACCTCGCACAAGGTGGCGGCACCGAGGTTTCAAAGCTAGATGAGGCAATCTCAGCTGCGGTGGGTCTTATCAAGTGAGGCGCCTAGCCATCGATGCTGGAATGGCGAGAATTGGTCTCGCCGTCTCTGAAGGCAGTCTGGCTTTGCCCCTGGAGGCGGTTCCAAACAACGAGCTAGCACTCAATGAGGTTCTTCAGGCAGCCGATTCAAGATCGGTATCCGCAATCTATGTTGGTCTACCGATTTCACTTTCTGGCTCAATGACGGCCAGCTCACAGATGGCAGTTGACTTTGCAAGGTTGCTGAGAACCCGAACCTCACTGCCGATTCAGTTGATCGACGAGAGATTGACCACGAAGTCGGCTCAGGCTCGATTGCACCAGGCGGGCAAGAATACAAAGAGCTCCAAGTCGATGATCGACGCTCAGTCGGCAGCTCTGATCCTTGAGTTTGCCCTGGACTCAGAGCGCGATGGCAAACTAGCTGGCAAGTCTCTGGAGGAGTTCGATGTCTGAGAATCTCACAAAGCGGAAGCCGAAGAACTGGGTTGTTGGGCTGATTGCCAGCCTGGTGCTGTTAGGGCTTATCGGAGCCGGCACATTCTTCGCCTACGACCAGATCAAGAACTTTGTCTCCCAGTTTCAGATTGAGGATTACGAGGGAGCTGGTGGCCCAAACACCACCATAACCATCGAGGATGGTGACAACGGGGCTGCGGTTGCCCGCAAGCTTGTTGAGGCTGACGTAATCAAGAGCTTCGACGCAATTTACCGAGACATGCTCCGAACTGATTTCACCATTTACCCCGGCACCTATGAGTTTCCAACCCAGATCCCAGGAGCCACCGCTCTCAGGATCCTGATTGAAGGCAAGAACAGGGTGGTTTCCCAGGTCACCATCCCTGAGGGCCGAAGGATTCAGCAGATCAAAGAGCTGCTGAATGAAGAATTTGGATTCACTAGCGCTGAACTGGATGCCGCTCTGGAATCTCAAATGTCCCGCGTTTCAAAGGATGCCCCGACCCTAGAGGGCTACCTCTTCCCAGCCACTTACACCTTCGACCCCGGGGTAACTGCAACGCAGGTCATCTCGACGATGGTGGACCGCATGGAGGCTGAGCTAAAAAGCCACAAGGTTGAGTTGATCGACGCTCACGACCTACTCAGCATTGCGGCCCTGATTCAAGCCGAGGGCAAGATTGCAGATGACTTCTTCAAGATCTCTCGGGTGTTTGCCAATCGACTTGACCTAGGCATGGCGCTGCAATCAGATCCAACCGTGAAGTATCGCTACGAGGGTGAGCAGTCGAACTTCACCAACGGTGTGAAGGATGCCAGCAACCCATTCAATACCTACATCTACCCAGGCGTGCCGTTCGGACCGGTCGGGAACCCGGGGTCGTTGGCAATCGATGCGGCTCTAAGGCCAGCGGATGGCGACTGGCTCTTCTTTGTCTCAATCAACCTAAAAACTGGTGAGACGGTATTCTCCGAAACTTTGGCCGAGCACGAGAAGGCAGCTGACCTCTACCGAGCTTGGCTCAGAGCAAATCCGGGCTGGAACTAATGCGCCACTATGCGGTGCTGGGTTCTCCAATTGAGCACTCACAATCCCCAGTCATTCACACAGCGGCGTTTGGTGTCCTTGGTGTCACCGCGGATTACACGCGATTTGAGGTTTCGGACAGCCTGAAGTCCTGGCTCGAATCAAAGTCGGATTTCGCTGGCTTCAGTGTGACCATGCCTCTCAAGAAGCAAGCCTTGGACCTTGCCGAAAGAGCTGATCCGCTAGCGATCGCAACTCAGTCCGCAAACACACTGGTAAAGACCGATTCGGGCTGGGATGCCTACAACACCGATGTCTTTGGCATTCAGCAGGCGCTGATGGGCTACAAGTTCTCCTCGGTTTGTGTTCTGGGAACTGGGGCCACTGCTCGCAGCGCAATCGTTGCGATGCTTGAGGCGGGTAAGCGAGTGAGTGTCTGGGGCAGGGATTCCGACAAGGTCAGAAGGTTGTGCGCTGAGTTTGAAATTGACTTCGTGGAGAAGCTGCACATAGCCCTTAGCCAACCCGCGGTTATCTCAACAGTCGTTGCGGGCGCTCTGGATGAGCAGCTTCGAAGCGATTACAAAGGTGTACTGCTAGATGTGGTTTATCACCCTTGGCCAACAAAACTAGCGACGCATTTCTCCGGCGGAAAGGTGATCTCCGGCCTGGAAATGTTGATCTGGCAGGCAGTTGGACAGCAGCGTTTGTTCAATGGCCAAGAGCTAGATGAACCCCTAGCTGACGAGAACAAAATCATTCAGGCCGTTCGCAGCGCGTTATCCGTGCCAAAATAGGCACATGTTGCGCTGGATAACCGCCGGAGAATCTCACGGCCCCGAACTGATCGGTGTCATTGAGGGGCTTCCTGCTGGGGTCTCCGTAATCAAGGAAGACATTCAAGAGGCGCTGGCGCGTCGCCGACTCGGCTATGGCCGCGGCGCGAGAATGAAGTTTGAGCTTGATGAAGTAACGCTTCCCACCGGGGTGCGCTTTGGTTTGAGCCAAGGTGGTCCGGTAGCGATTCGCATTGCCAACACCGAGTGGCCAAAGTGGGAAACGGTCATGAGTGCCGCACCCATCGATGAGTCAGAGCTAACCGGTGCTCGCGGAGCACCACTAACCCGACCTAGACCAGGACATGCTGACTTCACTGGAATGCAGAAGTATGGCTTCGATGAGGCTCGGCCGGTTCTAGAGCGAGCAAGTGCCAGGGAGACCGCGACCAGAGTTGCCCTAGGCAAGATTGCACAAAGTTTCCTAAGTGAACTCGGCATCGAACTGGTGACCCACACTGTGGCGATCGGAACTGCGGTCAATACAAGCCTTGAACTTCCAAGACCAAAGGATGTTGCTGCACTCGATGAGGATCCGGTGCGCTGCTTCGACGCCGAAGCCTCCAAGGCCATGGTTGCCGAGATCGATGACTGCCACTCCACGGGTGACACCATCGGTGGCGTAGTCGAGACACTTGTTTATGGCTGCCCTCCAGGGCTTGGTTCATACGTGCACTGGGACCGCAGGTTAGACGCCCAGCTTGCTGGGGCCATCATGGGTATTCAGGCTATGAAGTCGGTCGAAATCGGCGACGGGCTAGAAACTACAAAACGCCGTGGTTCAGTAGCTCACGACGAGATTGTTCGCGAGAACGGTGAGGTTGTCAGACTTACAGACCGAGCCGGCGGCATCGAGGGTGGAATGTCAAATGGCGAAATCATTCGCGTTCGGGCAGGCATGAAGCCGATTTCAACAGTTCCTCGGGCGCTACAGACTCTTGACACCTCAACGGGTGAGGCTGCCACCGCTCATCACCAGAGAAGCGACGTTTGTGCAGTTCCTGCGGCAGGCATTGTCGCCGAGGCAATGGTTGCGATGGTTATGGCAAGCGTGGTCCTAGAGAAGTTCGGTGGCGATTCAGTGGCTGAAACCAAGCGGAACATGGAAAGCTACCTGGCTAACATCCCAGAGGTGTTGCGGTCCCGCATAGCGAAGCCCTAGTGAAGCAATCGATAGTGCTGATTGGCCCTATGGGCTCTGGCAAAACCACGCTCGGCAAAAAGCTGGCATTGGAGTTGAAGGTGGACTTTGTGGACACCGACAAGATGATCGCAAAGCACCACGGGGCAATTACTCGAATCTTTGAAACCAAGGGCGAGCCTTATTTCAGGGAACTGGAGACCAAAGCGCTGGAGAAAGCCCTCAAGAACCACGGAGTTGTCGCCACCGGAGGTGGGGCGGTGATGAGCGAAGTAAACCAGAAGCTTATTCGAGCTCACCATGTGGTCTTTTTGGACACCACGGCAGAGCACGTGCTGGGAAAAATCAACCTGGAGAAAAGACCGTTGTTGAAAGATAACCCTGGGAAGTGGCAGGAGATCTACGACCAACGGGTTGACACCTACAAATCACTCGCTAACCAGGTGGTTTTCACGGGAGGTAAGGGCATCAAGCACCTTATCGAGACCATCAGAGAGGGCTTAGAGAAATGACAGCAGTGATTGGCAGGG
>CAZQHT010000001.1:2101-39056 GCA_964593635.1 uncultured Aquiluna sp. | reverse complement strand
CCTTATCGAGACCATCAGAGAGGGCTTAGAGAAATGACAGCAGTGATTGGCAGGGTACTGCTGCATGAGGTTTCTAAGGGGCTTGATGGAGTCAAGAAGGTTCTGATTCTCCACCCGGTAGCGCTTGCCGCAACGGCCGAGGCCATTCGTGAAGACCTAAGCGCTAAGGGCTTTGAAGCACTTATTGCCGAGGTTCCTAACGGCGAGGATTCCAAGCGCATCGAAGTTGCCGCTTTCTGCTGGGGAATCATGGGCAAAGCTGACTTCAATCGAAATGATGCTGTGATTGGTCTTGGTGGCGGTGCAACAACAGATCTGGCTGGCTTTGTTGCCGCAACCTGGCTACGCGGGGTTAGAAGCATCCTGATTCCAACAACCCTGCTTGGCATGGTTGATGCGGCTATCGGTGGCAAGACTGGAGTCAACACCGCAGAGGGCAAGAACTTGGTCGGGGCATTCCACATGCCGCACCGAGTGATCATTGACCTCGACACCCTTGAGACGCTACCCAAGAATGACCTGGTGGCCGGAATGGCTGAGGTCGCAAAGTACGGCTTTATCTCAGACCCTTGGATTCTTGAGGCCTTGACTGACCCCGAGGCCATAAACCCTAAATCCGAACTGATTGAAGAACTCATTCGCCGGTCGGTAGCCATCAAGCAGCGCGTGACAGAAGCAGACTTCCGCGAGGCTGGAGAACGTGAGTATCTGAACTACGGCCACACCCTTGGGCATGCCATCGAGCTGGCGGAGCGCTATAAGTGGCGTCACGGTGCAGCGGTTTCCATTGGCATGATGTTTGCTGCCGAACTTGCCCTGCTGTCCGGCAAACTCTCCGAGAAGGACGTCGAGCTCCACCGTTCGGTATTGGGTGGGCTGGGGCTTCCGCTTACCTATAAGGCTGACAAGTGGGATCAGCTGTTAGCAACCATGCAAAAGGACAAGAAGTCCCGCTCCGGAAGTTTGCGCTTTGTGGTTCTGGATGGAATCGGCAAGCCGGGAATGCTTCACGCTCCAACCCCAGAATTACTTTTCACCGCGTTTCAGGCGATTGTGGAATAGCGTTTACTCATGTCAAAGATTCTGATACTCAACGGAGCGAACCTCAACCTGCTTGGAAAGCGGGAGCCGTCAATCTATGGTTTTGAAACCCTGATTGATCTCGAGGCTAGCCTTCGCAACGAATTTCCAACCCAGGAGTTTGGCTTTCACCAAACCAATAGCGAAGATGAGCTCATCGGTTTCATTCACGAGGCCTTCGAGCAGAAACTGGCAGTTGTGCTAAACCCCGGTGCATTCACTCACTACTCCTACGCTTTGCGAGACGCCTGCGCTGCACTTACCTCGGCCGGAGGCAAGCTAATTGAGGTGCACATCTCAAACCCTCACACTCGCGAGGAGTTTCGTCACAACTCGGTCATCAGCTCAGTTGCGACGGGAGTAATTGCAGGCTTTGGGCTAAATAGCTACCGCCTGGCAGTATCTGCTCTAACCCACAACTAGAATTCACAAGGTTTATCGCAAGGAGAAACATGGCAACCTCAAACGATCTAAAAAACGGCATGGTGCTGAACATTGAAGGACAGCTCTGGTCAGTGATCGAGTTCCAGCACGTCAAGCCAGGCAAAGGTCCAGCTTTCGTGCGCACCAAGATGCGCAACGTGCTCTCCGGCAAGGTAGTAGACAAGACCTTCAATGCTGGTATCAAGATCGAGACCGCAAGCGTCGACCGCCGTGACATGCAGTACTTGTACAACGATGGCTCCGGCTACGTATTCATGGACACCACCAACTACGACCAGATTGTGGTCTCTGCTGAGACAGTTGGCGATGCATCAAATTTCATGCTCGAGAACCAGATGGCGACCGTTGCCATCCACGAGGGAAACCCGCTCTACATCGAGCTTCCACCTTCGGTAGTTTTGGAAATCACCTACACCGAGCCTGGCCTTCAGGGTGACCGCTCAACGGGTGGAACAAAGCCTGCAACCTTGGAGACCGGCTACCAGATTCAGGTTCCACTCTTCATTGAGAACAACACCAAGGTGAAGGTTGACACCCGCAACGGTGACTACCTGGGCCGCGTGACTGACTAATTGAGCGCTAGAACTAAGGCACGCAAGCGTGCGCTAGACGCACTTTACGCAGCATCAGTTCGCGGGGGAGATGCGCTCCACCTGCTTTCCGAGACTCAAGTTGAAGTTACTGACCGCCAGAACCAAGAGGCGATCTTTGACTACGCCGAAATGCTATTGACCGGCTACCTAGAGAACGCTGAAGAGATCGACACCCAGCTGCGCATGCTGGCTGACAACTGGTCGTTGGAGCGCATGCCCAACATTGATAGGGCAATCCTGCGCTTGGCCGCTTGGGAGATTCTTCACAACCACGAAGTTCCGTCTGAGGTTGCAATCTCAGAGGCGGTTGCTCTTGCCGGGGAATTCTCCACCGATGACTCACCGAAATTCATAAATGGAGTGCTTGCTCGACTCGCAAAGGGTTCAAGCGCTCTTTAGCCTGTTATGCTTTAGCCACAAATGTCCTTTAAATTCGTCCAGAGAGGCGAAGAAGGAGAGAAATGAACTCTCGTGTCGTACTCGACGCCCCTGACATCGACAGGGCGCTAAAACGCATTTCCCATGAAATCCTGGAAGCCAACGAAGGCTCCCAGGATTTAGTTTTAATGGGCATCCCAACCCGAGGAATCGCACTCGCCAACCGCATCGGAGCGATGCTGCAGTCGATTGACTCAAACTTCGACGGTCAAGTTGGAACTCTAGACATCACCCTTTATCGAGACGATCTCTCAAACCAGGAACGTCAGATTCAAGCCACCACCATCCCATCCGGTGGCATTGAAGGCAAGGTTGTCGTGCTGGTTGACGACGTACTGTTTTCTGGTCGAACCGTCAGAGCCGCCCTTGATGCGCTGACCGAATTCGGTCGCCCAAAACAGGTGAAGCTAGCCGTGATGGTTGACCGCGGACACCGTGAACTCCCAATACGACCAGATTTTGTTGGCAAGAACCTGCCAACCGCCAAGACCGAACGGGTGAGCGTTCAGCTTGCCGAAGTTGATGGAGTGGACCAGGTGGTGATCGGCGAATGAAGCACCTGATCTCGATCTCAGACCTGACCAAGGAACGTGCAATCGCGCTACTGGACAATGCGCAAGAGCTTGCTGCCGTAAATGACCGCGAAGTAAAGAAGCTCCCTGCACTTCGAGGCAAGACGATTGTGAATCTCTTCTTCGAAAACTCAACCAGGACTCGAATCAGTTTTGAGCTGGCCGCCAAGAGACTCAGCGCCGATGTGATCAATTTCACGGCTTCAACTAGCTCACTATCAAAAGGCGAGTCACTTAAGGACACCGCTCAAACCCTTGAGGCTCTTGGCGCGCATGCCATTGTGGTTCGCCACCCGGCATCTGGCGCCGCGCATGCACTTGCCCACCGCGGTTGGATTTCATCGAGCATCATCAACGCAGGAGATGGTTCACACGAGCACCCAACCCAGGCCTTGCTTGATGCGCTAACCCTGAGACAAGCCTTTGGCAAAAGCGGAGATCTAGCAGGACTAAAGGTCTTGATTGTTGGGGACATCCTTCACTCCAGAGTGGCAAGGAGCAACGTCCTACTGCTAACCAAGCTAGGAGCAAAGGTCGAGGTAGCGGGTCCTACGACTCTCATGCCTGCTGGCATTGAAGAGCTAGGCGCGACGGTTTCACACAACTTTGCAGATTCCTTATCCAGAAAGCCTGATGCAGTGATGATGCTGAGGGTTCAGCAGGAGCGCATGCAGGGCTCGTTCTTTCCCTCTCCGAAGGAGTATGCGGCTAACTGGTCGTTGAGCGGAGAGAGATTCGCCTCGCTTGGAAAAGACTCGGTGATTCTTCATCCAGGACCAATGAATCGTGGGTTTGAGATTTCCTCAGCAGCAGCCGATGACCCAAGATCTCTAGTCCTAAAGCAGGTAGCGAACGGAGTGGCAGTGCGAATGGCAGTGCTTTACGCAACACTCTCGGGAGAGGTCAACTAATGCGCACCGTCTTGTCTAACGTCACACTCGAGAATGGTCAAAGTGCTGACATTGCCATCGAAAACGGAGTGGTTTCAGAGATCGGCAAGCTTGGGGATGGGATCGACTGCAGCGGACTAATTGCTCTTCCAGGTTTTGTCGATGTTCACACCCACCTGCGTCAGCCTGGCTTTGACGCTAGTGAAACAGTTTTGACCGGATCAAGATCTGGAGCCGCTGGTGGCTACACCGCACTCATGGCGATGGCAAACACGAGCCCTGTTGCGGATAGCGCCGGAGTTGTTGAGCAAGTGCTTGAACTGGGCGCAGCCGCTGGCTATCTCCAGGTTCAACCCATCGGAGCGGTCACCAAGGGCCTAGAAGGACTTGAGCTTGCAGCTATTGGCTCAATGGCCAACTCAAGAGCCCAGGTCCGAATGTTCAGCGACGATGGCAACTGCGTCCACGATCCACTCTTGATGCAGCGAGCTCTGCAATACGTAAAGGGTTTTGGTGGGGTAATCGCCCAGCACGCTCAGGAACCAAGGCTGACCGAGGGTTCACAAATGAACGACGGAGCCCTCGCTACTGAGCTTGGACTAAAGGGTTGGCCAGCGGTTGCTGAGGAGTCCATCATTGCTCGCGATGCTCTGCTCGCCGAGCAGACCGGCGCGAGGTTGCACATTTGCCACCTAACCACCGCGGGGGCAGTAGATGTTATTCGCTGGGCTAAAGGCCGGGGCATTCAGATCACCGCCGAAGTCACTCCGCACCACCTGATGCTCACCGAGGAGTTAGTGCGCGGCTACGACCCAATCTTCAAGGTGAACCCTCCTCTGCGCCGCACCGAGGACACGCTTGCCCTGAGGGCAGCGGTTCTGGATGGAACCATCGACGTGCTGGGTACCGACCACGCTCCACACTCAATCGAGAAGAAGGATTGCGAATGGGAGAGTGCAGCATTTGGAATGGTTGGGCTCGAACATGCCGCGAGCGTGCTTCAGGAAGTCATTATTGGGGCAGGTGGAAGCTGGGAGCTTTTCTCAAAGGTAATCTCGCGTAAGCCTGCAGAGATTGCCGGACTTTCGAGCCAGGGAA
This sequence comes from uncultured Aquiluna sp., assembly GCA_964593635.1. GTDB lineage: Bacteria > Actinomycetota > Actinomycetes > Actinomycetales > Microbacteriaceae > Aquiluna. The sequence continues at coordinate 33,941 of CAZQHT010000001.1, read as the reverse complement.
ACCTAAGTGTCGGTTCGGCAGCCAACATCACCCTGGTTGACCCAAGTGCGAAGCGGGAGATTTCAGCCAGCACTCACTCCAAGAGCACCAACAACCCTTTCAAGGGAATCACCCTTCCCGGGCAAATTGTCCACACCTTATACAGAGGCAAATTCACCGTTAGAGACTCGGAGCTGCAAAGCATATGACTAGAGAGTTAGTTGGAGCCATGGCAGTTGGGCTGGTTGCAGTGGTAGTCCTGCTGGTCTACCTATCGAACCGATCGGTTCGTAGGGCCCAAGAGCAGGTAATCCCCAAGCCAGCTGATGCGCTAAACGTTTTGCACCCCCACGATGCCTACTACGTCTCAACCGTATTCGCTGAAAAGGCGCTCACCCGAGTCTGGGCTCACGGACTAGGCGGCAGGGGTAAGGCATTCATTGCCATAAACCCAGAGGGCATCAGTATTTCCAGGCAGGGCGAGGCAGGTTTTTTGATTCCGACCAAGAATCTCACGGGTGTTTCTAGAGCGAGTGCAACCATCGATAAGGCCGTCGAGCGCGACGGGCTTTTGGTGCTGCTTTGGACTTTGGGTGCGGATGAGCTTGCAACCCACCTCAGAATCGTCAATCACGAGAAGCGCAAGGTCATGGAAAGTTTGATCACCGAGGCAACAGGAGTCGAAATTGGATAACGCGTACCTGGTTCTGGAAAACGGAACTGTTTTTGAGGGAGAAGCTCTCGGTGCACTGGGGGAAACCCTCGGTGAGCTCGTATTTGCAACCGGAATGACCGGTTACCAGGAGACCATCACCGACCCAAGCTACGCGGGGCAAATAGTTCTCCAAACCGCACCCCACATTGGGATCGTCGGCATGAACGAGCGCGATGAGGAATCAAGCAAGATTTGGGTTTCCGGCTATGTGGTGAAAGACCCAAGTCGAATGGCTTCGAACTTTAGGGCCGAACGCACTTTGCAGGCTGATCTTGTGGGTCAGAACATTGTTGGCATCAGTGGGCTTGACACTCGAGCACTCACTCTTCAGATTCGTGATGCCGGAGCTATGCGCGCAGGTATCTTCTCGGGTGCAGCCATTGGCAGCGAAGCGGAAATGCTTGCCAAGGTCACAGCAGCGCCTGAGATGAAAGGTCGCAAACTCTCCGACGAAGTCACTACATCAGAGGTTTACCAGATACCCGCCAAGGGCGAGAAGAAGGGTCGCGTTGCGATTCTCGATCTGGGAATCAAGCGCTCAACCCTCGAACACCTTTCTGAGCGTGGCCTAGACATCTCGGTCTATCCTGCCAACGTCGCAAGTGAGACCCTGCTGGGCGGAAACCCAGACGCCGTGTTCTTCTCAAACGGGCCCGGAGACCCGCAGGCTTCAGAGCAACAGGTCAACCTGCTGCGCGATGTCCTGAAGTCAGGCACTCCGTTTTTTGGAATCTGCTTTGGCAACCAGCTGCTTGGAAGAGCACTCGGTTTTGACACCTACAAGCTTGCCTTTGGCCACCGAGGAATCAACCAGCCTGTGATGCACGCAGAAACCGGTCGCGTGGAGGTAACTGCACACAACCACGGGTTCGCCGTTCACGTGGATGGCGATCAGGCCGAGTCGCCGATGGGGTTTGGCCAGGTAAAGGTTTCCCACCGAGGTCTAAACGATGGTGTCGTCGAGGGCTTGGAGTGCATGGACATCCCAGCATTCTCAGTTCAGTATCACCCCGAGGCTGCAGCCGGCCCGCATGACTCTCACTACCTGTTCGACAAGTTCATTTCCATGATTGAGGAGCGCCGCTAGTGCCAAAGCGTCAAGACATTAAATCGGTTCTAGTAATCGGCTCCGGGCCAATCGTCATTGGTCAGGCTTGCGAGTTTGACTACTCGGGAACCCAGGCTTGCCGGGTGTTGCAGGAGGAGGGTATTCGGGTAATCCTGATCAACTCCAACCCCGCCACAATCATGACTGACCCTGACTTTGCCGATGCCACCTACATCGAGCCGATTACCCCTGAGGTTATCGAGGCAATTATCGAGAAGGAAAAGCCTGACGCTATCCTTCCCACCCTCGGAGGCCAGACCGCACTAAACGCTGCGATGGCTCTTTATGAGCGTGGATCGCTCGAGAAGTACGGGGTCGAGCTGATCGGAGCGAACATTGCTGCCATCAATGCAGCCGAGGATCGATTTGCCTTCAAGCAGCTGGTGCTAGATGCCGGCGCGGATGTGGCAAAGAGCTTCATCGCGCACGACATGGATGAGGTAATGCACGCAGCATCGGAGCTTGGATATCCGATGGTGGTTCGCCCGAGCTTCACCATGGGTGGCCTTGGCTCAGGTTTTGCCTACAACGAGGAAGACCTTCGAAGAATTGCGGGAGCTGGGCTCCAGGCTTCACCAACCACAGAGGTGCTGCTGGAGGAATCCATCACCGGCTGGAAAGAGTATGAGCTCGAGCTCATGCGTGACAAGAATGACAACACAGTTGTGGTTTGTTCGATTGAGAACTTTGACCCGGTAGGTGTCCACACTGGAGACTCAATTACTGTTGCGCCAGCTCTGACGCTAACTGACCGTGAATACCAGAACATGCGTGACATCGGAATTGGCATCATTCGGGCTGTGGGCGTTGACACCGGTGGCTGCAACGTTCAGTTCGCAGTTGATCCAGCCGATGGCCGCGTCATCGTGATTGAGATGAACCCGAGAGTTTCGCGCTCCTCGGCCCTGGCTTCCAAGGCCACCGGTTTCCCGATTGCCAAGATTGCCGCAAAGCTAGCCATTGGCTACACCCTGGATGAGATTCCAAATGACATCACGGGAGTGACACCTGCGAGCTTCGAGCCAACCCTTGACTACATCGTGGTCAAAGTTCCAAGGTTTGCCTTTGAGAAGTTTCCGGCAGCCGACCCAACCCTCACCACAACCATGAAGAGCGTTGGCGAGGCGATGGCCATCGGTAGGACATTCACGCAAGCCCTCCAGAAGGCGCTTCGCTCACTAGAGAAGCGCGGGTCCTCTTTCCACTGGGGCGAGCAGGCGCTTAGCAAAGCTGAACTTTTGGAGCTAATCAAGACTCCAACCGATGAGCGCATAGTCCAGCTTCAGCAGGCGATGCGACTTGGTGCAGATGCTGAGGAGATTTTCGATGCAACCAAGATTGACCCTTGGTTCATCGATCAGATCCAGTTGATTAATGAGATTGCCGACTGGGTGAAGGCCGAGCCAACTCTCAGCAAGGATGTTCTCAAGAAAGCCAAGCAGCATGGCTTCTCGGATGTTCAGCTTGCTCAGCTGCGCGGCATCTCAGAGCAAGAGGTTCGAGACCTGCGTCACGGCCTTGGACTTCGTCCGGTATTCAAAACCGTTGACACCTGTGCGGGGGAGTTCCCCGCACTTACCCCTTATCACTACAGCTCCTACGAGCAGTTCACCGAGGTCCGACCTTCGGATCGAAAGAAGGTAGTGATCCTGGGTTCCGGTCCAAACCGAATTGGTCAGGGCGTTGAGTTCGATTACTCCTGCGTGCACGCGGCGTTTGCGCTTCGCGATGCTGGTTACGAAACCATCATGATCAACTGCAACCCGGAAACGGTTTCTACCGATTACGACACCTCAGACCGTCTCTATTTCGAGCCGATGACCCTGGAGGATGTCCTTGAGGTTATCCACGCTGAGTCGCAATCAGGCGAACTAGTTGGAGTGATGGTGCAGCTCGGTGGTCAGACCGCACTCGGCCTGGCAAAGGGTCTCAAGGCGGCAGGTATTCCAATTCTTGGAACCACGCCCGAGTCAATCGATCAGGCTGAAGAGCGCGGTCAGTTCCAGCAGATTCTTGACCAGGCGGGATTGCTTGCACCAGCGAATGGAATGGCGACTAACCTCCAGGAAGCCGTTGGCGTAGCTAACCGAATTGGGTATCCGGTTTTGGTTCGTCCGAGCTTTGTGCTTGGAGGACGTGGCATGGAGATCGTCTACGACGAAAACTCCTTGAACGGATATTTCGATCGAATTGCAGGTCATGCGCTGGTTGATACCGAGCACCCACTGCTGGTTGATCGATTCCTTGACGATGCGATTGAGATCGACATCGACGCACTCTATGACGGAACCCAGCTGTTTGTCGGTGGAGTTATGGAGCACATCGAGGAGGCTGGAATTCACTCCGGTGACTCGAGCTGCACGCTGCCCCCAATCACCCTCAGTGAGAATCAGATCAACCGAGTGGCAAGTGCGACCGAAGCTATTGCCCGCGGCCTGAATGTGAAGGGGTTGCTGAACGTTCAGTTCGCCATGGCCGCGGATGTCCTCTATGTTCTCGAAGCAAACCCAAGGGCCTCTAGAACCGTGCCATTTGTCTCAAAGGCGCTAGGAATCACCCTTGCCAAAGCGGCTGCACTTGTCATGGCTGGCAACAGCATCTCTGAGCTCATTAGGGATGGACACCTCCCAGCTAAGGATGGTCGCCACCTACCGTCGGGAACACCGATCTCGGTGAAGGAAGCGGTTCTCCCTTTCAAGCGCTTTGCCACAAAGGACGGCAGGTTTGTTGACTCTCTACTTGGTCCAGAAATGCGCTCCACGGGAGAGGTCATGGGAATTGATGTTGACTTCCCAACCGCGTTTGCTAAGTCCCAGGCTGGCGCTGGCTCGAGCCTTCCGCTTTCTGGAACAGTGTTTGTTTCGGTTGCCGACCGCGACAAGCCACAGCTACTTCTGCCAGCGCGCAGACTCTCACAGCTTGGATATCGAATCCTTGCAACCGAGGGCACCGCAAAAATGTTGGAGCGCCACGGCATCAAGGCAGAGCTCGCTATCAAGCACTCACAGGCCAGCGCGGGACAGAAGTCAATCGTGCAGATGATCACCGATGGGGAAGTTGATGTTGTTGTGAACACCCCAAGCGGTGCAGATGCTCGAGTCGATGGCTATGAGATCAGAGCCGCTACCACCGCGGCGGATAAGCCAATCTTCACCACCATCGCCCAGCTGAGTGCTGCGATTGGCTCCTTCGAGGTAATCCGCGAGGGCAGATTCAAGGTCAAGCCGCTTCAGGAGTATGCGCTGGATCGAAAGGCCAAGACTCTTGGATAACTTCCGCAGGCGACTCGACGAGGTAACTGCCAAGTATTCACGGCTCTGCCTTGGAATCGACCCTTCCGAGGCGGAATTGATTGAGTGGGACCTGCCTGACAACGCAGCCGGAGCTCGAGAGTATGGCCTGCGCTGTGTGGATGCGGCGGCTGGCAGGGTAGGAATTATCAAACCTCAGGTTGGTTTTTTCGAACGCTTTGGTTCCGCTGGCTTCTTGGCCCTAGAGCAAATCCTTGATGAGGCCAGGTCAGCAGGACTCATGGTGATTGCCGATGGCAAAAGAGGAGACATTGGCTCCACGATGCTCGGCTACGCACAGGCTTGGTTTGGAGATGATTCACCGCTTAGGTCTGATGCCCTAACAGTTTCTGGTTACCTCGGTCCTGACTCGCTAGAGGAAATGCTGGAGTATGCAAGCGATGTGCAGGGTGGACTATTTGTGCTGTGTGCCACCTCAAACCCCGAAGCTAAACAGCTGCAGACCGCTCGAGTGGGCAACAAGACAGTTTCAAAGATTGTTCTTGAAGCGGCTCAGAAGGCCCCCGAGAAGAACCTTGGGCTAGTTATTGGAGCCACCCAGCAGTTGGCTGACTTTGGACTTGAATCCATTCTCGCAACCGACTGCCAGGTGCCAATTCTTGCTCCAGGATTCGGAGCTCAAGGAGCAAAGCTTTCACAGTTGGAGGAGAAGTTTGGCGCTTCCAGCCACAGAGTTATAGCCTCGATGTCTAGAGGATTAACCTCGGGAGGACCCGGGATGATCAAGGACTCTATCGAGAGAGCGAAGGCAGAGCTTTGACGCTTGTAGTTTTAGCCGGACCTGCTGGAGTGGGAAAGGGAACAATTGTCAGGCAAATCCTGGCAACTGAGCCGGATTTCACTCTGTCGGTCTCCGCTACCACCAGAAGCCCCAGGCCTGGCGAGGTTGACGGCGTGGACTATCACTTTGTGACAAAAGAGCACTTTGAAGAACTGATTGCCGCAAACCAACTTCTCGAATACGCACTGGTTCACGGCTCGAACTACTACGGGACACTCCTGAACGAGTTGACCCGCGCCGAGGCAAACGATAAGCACCTGCTCTTGGAGATAGACCTCCAGGGGGCTCGTCAGGTGAAGGAAAGGATTCCGCAGGCTCTCACGATCTTCATCAATCCGCCCTCCTGGGAAGTGCTGGAGTCAAGGCTTCGCGGAAGAGCGACGGAGACAGAAGAGCAAATACAAACTAGACTTCTCACAGCTCGCACAGAAATCGCAAGTGCGGGGGAGTTTGACTACCAAGTCGTAAACCAAGACCTAGACCTCGCTGTTGGCGAGGTCGTAAGCTTGGTTAGGAATTTTGAAAGAGGATCATGAGCGAGAAGCTAGAAGGAATCGTCAACCCACCAATCGACGAGCTATTGCAGAAGGCTAACTCGAACTACGAGCTAGTGATTTTTGCATCCAAGCGTGCCCGCCAGATCAACGAGTACTACGCGGCCCTGCACGAGGGAAGCCTGTTCAACTACGTTGGACCATTGGTCGACTCAAGCATCGATGACAAGCCGCTCAGCATCGCGATGCACGAGATTCACCAGGGCAAGCTAGCCAAGACCGAGAACAAGTAGGTCTCTTGCGCATTCTGCTTGGCATCACCGGTGGAATCGCAGCCTACAAAGCGGCGAACTTAATTCGCCTGTTCAAAGAATCCGGTCACGATGTGACTGTGTTGCCAACTCAGAATGCATTGCACTTTATTGGCGAGGCAACATTAGAGGCCCTCTCGGGCAAGAACATCAACTTAGACATGTATCAGGACGTTGCCGACGTCAGGCACGTTGAGCTCGGGCAAACCGCTGATGCGGTAGTCATTGCACCCGCCACCGCAAGCTTCATGGCACGCCTGGCGGCTGGAATAGCCGATGATCTGCTACTGAATGCCGTGCTGGCATCGGATGCCCCGATCTACATAGCACCAGCTATGCACACCGAGATGTGGCAGAGCAGCGCAACCCAGGCAAATGTTCAAACCCTCAGAGCTCGAGGCATCTTTGTTATTGAACCTGCGGTCGGACGCCTAACTGGATCCGACTCAGGCCCCGGCAGAATGCCAGAGCCTGAGGACATCGCAGAGTTTGTACTTTCGGCAGGAGTGCTTCACGGCAAGAAGGTAGTCGTCACTGCCGGTGGAACACGAGAGCCAATTGATTCGGTGCGATTCATTGGTAATTCCTCGAGCGGTCGCATGGGAATTGAGCTAGCAAAGGCCGCCCGCGACCTAGGTGCACAGGTAACACTGATCGCCACAAACATTGATCTAGCTCTACCGGCTGGAGTAGAAATTGTGCGGGCTTCCACGGTTGATGAACTAGAGCTGGCCATGGACCAAGCTTGCGACCTGTTGGTGATGGCAGCGGCAGTTTCTGATTTCAGGGTAAAGAATCCAAGCAACGAAAAGCTAAAGCGGGGTCAAGACATCTCTCTGGAGCTAGTTCCAACCAAGGATCTAATTGCAGGATTCGCTGCTAACCACCCGAAGACCGTGACAATTGCTTTCGCTCTGGCTGACCAAGCCGGGGCAGAGTTGGTTGACATTGCAAGGCGCAAGCTATGGGACAAGGGTGTCAACTACATCATCGGAAACTCAGTCACAGCTCTTGGCAGCACAGACAACACGATTCAGTTCGTAACCGCCGAGTCAGCTGAACAACTTTCAGGCAGCAAAGAGGATCTGAGTCGCGAGATTTTGATTCGAGTCTCCAACTCTTTGGGGTAGTCACAAACTAAGCTTTGTGGCTATGAAGCTACGCACATTTACCTCGGAGTCCGTGACCGAAGGTCACCCGGACAAAATCTGTGATCAGATATCTGACACCATCCTCGACGCCATGTTGGAGCAGGACCCTGCTGCCCGTGTTGCTGTTGAGACACTCGTTACCACTGGCCTAGTTCACATCGCCGGTGAGGTAACCACCTCAAGTTACGTTGACATCCCTCAGCTAGTTCGCGAGAAGATCAGTGCGATTGGCTATGACTCTGCGGACATTGGCTTTGATGGGAAGAGTTGCGGCATCTCGGTCTCCATTGGAGCCCAGTCGCCCGACATCGCCGCTGGAGTTGACTCAGCGCTAGAGAACCGCTCGGGTGGCAGTGATGCAGACTCGCAGTTGGGAGCTGGCGACCAGGGCATGATGTTTGGTTACGCAACTAATGAAACCGACGTCTTGATGCCCACCCCAATCTTGCTTTCTCACCGAATTACCGAGCGACTCAGCGAGGTAAGGCGTGAGCTAGACAACGGCTGGCTCAGACCAGACGGCAAGGCTCAGGTCTCAGTGAACTACTACGGTTCACAGCCGGTCTCAATTGACACCGTTGTGCTCTCGACTCAACACCACCAGGACATCTCGCAGGATGATCTGGCCTCGATTGTTCTGCAGCGAGTGATTCAGCCGGTGCTGCAGGCTTCTGGTCTTGAGTTTGCAGACACCAAGTTCTTCATCAATCCTTCCGGCCGGTTCGTTATCGGTGGACCACAGGGAGATGCAGGTCTAACCGGTCGCAAGATCATTGTTGACACCTACGGCGGCATGGCTCGCCACGGTGGTGGAGCGTTCAGCGGTAAGGACCCATCGAAGGTCGACCGCTCTGCAGCCTACGCAATGCGTTGGGTTGCAAAGAACGTTGTTGCTGCGGGTTTGGCAGATCGAGCGGAGATTCAGGTTGCCTACGCAATCGGTGTTGCAAAGCCGGTTTCGGTTTTTGTTGAAACCTTCGGAACCGAGAAGGTTGAGACGGCATCTATTGAACGAGCAATTACTGAGGTCTTTGACCTAAGACCAGCCGCGATTATTCGTGAGCTAGATCTCAGAAGGCCGATCTACGCCCAAACAGCCTCCTATGGACACTTTGGTCGCGAGCTACCCAACTTCACCTGGGAGCGAACCGACCGCGCGAGCGCTCTGAAAGACGCTGCGGGGAGATAAATGCACCGCTTTGCGCGGGTGGTTGTCGAGTCAACCCTGTTGCAGCTGGATCGAGAGTTTGACTTCTTGGTTCCAGCGGAACTGCAGGGGAGTATCGAATTTGGCCAGCGGGTCAAATTCGTAATCGGCAGAAGCAAGAAGGCCTACACGGGCTTTGTTGTTGACCTGCCCGCGCAAAGTGAGTTTGCAACCAGTGAGCTCACCGGACTGGTTGATTCCTTGCCGGTGCTGACTAAAGAGATCTACCTTTTGGCAAGGGCAGTGGCCGACAGGCAGTGCGTTGCCATCGGCGAGATTCTCAAGCTAGCGATTCCTGACCACATGCCTCGCACCGACCTGTCAGAAGACCTACCCCAACCCCTGCAGCTCAACCTGCCGGATTACCCCAAGCTCGATAAGCCCCTAGGCAAAAGAGCAGCGTTACTCAGCTCTGCAAAAAACATTGAGTTCGCAAGCCAGCTTTGGCCAGACTGGGCAGCAGTACTGATAAACGAATCGGCCAAGCAGCTGCAGCAGGGCAACTCGGCGATTTTGGTAGTTCCTGAGCAGGAACAAGTCGAGTTGCTGCAAGCACTTGCAAAGGCAAGTGGGATGTCTCAGGTCATTGTTCTTGGGGGTAAGCAGAAAAAGGCGGATAGGTTCCGTGCCTTTCAGCAGCTGCTCGCAGCCGATTTGACGTTGGTGATTGGAACTCGATCAGCTGTTTATGCCCCAGTCAAATCCCTTGGGTTGCTGGCAGTTATTGATGACCTTGACGATTCGCTTCGAGAACAGGGCTCACCCTTCACTCACGTTCGCGAGATTGCGCTGATGAGAGCAGTGGAATGTCGATTGATTCTGACTGCCAACTACCGTTCAGTTGAGATTCAACGCTTGGTGGAAATTGGGTACCTGAGCGATCACACCCTGGTTACCGCTCCACCTCGAATCTCATTCTCTGAGGCTGGGCTAAGGGTAGATGAGAGCGCATTCTCTGCGATCAAGGAGAAGGCTGAACAGGGTCCCGTTCTGGTTTTGCTTCCAAGGAAAGGCAGCTCCTCAGCTGCTTACTGTGGCGGCTGTAATGCTCGATTGGTCTGCAAGCGTTGCGGTGGCAGTATCTGGGAGCCTTCGGCTGGAAAGTTTGAGTGTCGGCTTTGCAGAACCGGACACACCTCCTGCAAGGACTGCAGTTCATCGGTTGCTCGACCTGGTCGAACTGGTAGTTCACGAACGGTTAGCGAGTTAGGGCGAGCGTTCCCACAGGTTGCGATCACCGAAGCCACCGCGGATAAGAAGCCAGCCAAGATCTTGCCCAAGCGTCAACTGGTCGTTGCTACACCGGGATCTGCCCCAAGAGTGCAGAACGGATACGCCGCAGTGCTGATTCTTGACCCAGATGTTTGGCTTTACTCGCAGTCGCTGCGAGCAGAACAGTTGGCGATTAGGGACTGGCAAGAGGCAATCGAACTGCTGTCGCCAGCTGGCAGAGCCCTGATTGTTGGGGTGTCTGCAGAATTGGGACAAGCTGTCTCGCTGCAACAGCACAGAGAGCTAGCTTCGAACTCGCTCAAAGACCTGGTAAGGCTGGGTTTGCCCCCTGCGCTGAGAATTGCCAAGCTCGAGGGCTCCTCGGAGACTATCGAGGCAGCGCTGAAGCTTGTGCTTCCAATCGGAGCCCAAGAGATCACCACCGATCTCTCCGAGAACGCCAGCACTCTCATTAAGTTTGGTTACAAAGAGGGGCCAGCAATAGCTAGGGAGCTTAGGACTCTTGCGCTGAAGACCAATGCGAGACTTGTCGGAGCAAATAAGCGCAGAGGATTGCGCGTGATCATGGATGACGCGACAGCGCTTTAGGAATTGAGAATGAAACTTATCTTTGCTGGAACTCCTTCCAACGCAGCACTCGCTCTCGAGCTCTTGGCGGCCAAGCATGAAGTTGTCATGGTCATTACCCGTGAGGATGCGCCGGTGGGCCGCAAGCGTGAGTTGACTCCATCCGCTGTCGCACTAAAGGCTGCTGAGTTGGGCATCTCGACTGTGAAGCGAAACAAGCTAACAGCCAGCGAGATAGAAATGATTAGGGAGAGTGGCGCTGAGCGGGCCATTGTGGTTGCCTACGGCGCTCTGATTCCGCAGGTACTGCTCTATGTGCTGCCATGGTGGAACCTACACTTCAGCCTGCTGCCGAGTTGGCGAGGAGCAACCCCATTGCAACACTCAATGCTCGCTGGCGGAAGCGGTGCTGGCATTTCACTCTTCGAACTAGAGGCTGGCTTAGATACCGGTCCGATTCTGGCTTCGCACCCAAGTGAGATTGATTACAGTCGGACCTGCGGCGAGCTGCTGGAGGACTTCACCCGCTCCGGTGCAGCGATGATCCTTGAAGCTCTCAAGACTTTGCCCACTCCCACTCCTCAGCAAGGCGAAGCCTCGCTAGCTCCAAAGATTGGGCGTGACCAGGCCAGACTGGATGTGACCTCGACCGCTGATCAGTTGGCTTGGAAGGTTATGGGGCTAAATCCTGAGCCAGGTGCCTGGGCTGAGATGGATGGCACTCCACTTCGAATCCTCAGGGCCACGAGCTTAGGGGGTACAGATTGGGACGCGGTTGATGGCGAGAGCGCTTCGCCAGGGCGAGTTAGTCTTCAAGGCGGCAAGGTCCTGTTGCACTGCGCTGAGGGCACAAGATTAGAACTCAAAGAAGTTCAACCAGCAGGGAAAAAAGTTATGCCAGCAACTGACTGGTACCGGGGGCTAAACAAGGAGATCCGACTTGACTAACCCCAGAAGAATTGCCCTCGACCTATTGGCTCGAGTTGAGCAGACCGACAGCTACATAAATCTGCTACTCCCAAAGATGCTGGGGCCACTGGAGCTTTCCGATGCAGATCGAGGACTCGTCCAAGAGCTGAGCTACGGAACGCTTCGTTGGCGAGCGCAATATGACTCATTCATTGACCAGTTGACTCCGGGCAAAGTTCTCACGCCAAAGCTAAGACTGTGCCTCCAGCTTGGCATGCACCAGTTGTTTCGAATGCGAGTTCCCTCTCATGCCGCAATTCACGAAACTGTTGAGTTAGTAAAGGGTTTCGAGGTTGCAGCAGCCGGTCTAGCTAACGCCGTGCTTCGCAATGCAGACAGGGCTGGCTTTGATGCATTGCTCGAGAAATCACTTCGTGGCCTAAGTGGAGCTGCTGCACTCGCTATCACCCACTCGCATCCGCAATGGGTTGTGACTGCGCTGAAGACCGCCCTTGAGCTCGATGGCCGTGGAGCTGAACTTGAGACGCTGCTAGAAGCTAACAATGAAACTCCGCTGGTAAACCTTGCTGCCCTAACCCATGAAGCGGAAGAGGTTCTGCTTTCCGAGGGCCTTGAGCGCGGAGATGCATCGCCGATTGGATTTATAGCCCATGGCAATCCCGAGCCACTGTTGAGAAACCCAGGGGTGAGGGTTCAAGATCAGGGTTCCCAACTAGTTGCTCTTGCCCTGTTGGCACGAGGAGACAAATCAGGTGCCTGGTTGGATATGTGCTCGGGTCCAGGTGGGAAGTCGGCGGTTTTACAGGCTGGAATTCAAGACTTCGGCGGCACGCTAGATTGCCTAGAGCCCAACCCTCAGCGAGCAGATCTTGTGCGGGGAGCATTGGATCCGGAGGGTCCAGGTGAAGTGATTGTCGCCTACGGCCAGGATGCCAAGCCGAATACTTACGACGCGATCCTGCTTGATGCCCCTTGCAGTGGTCTGGGTTCGGTGCGTAGAAAACCCGAATCTCGCTGGCGCAAAAAACCCGAGCAGCTGCCCGGACTGGTGAAGCTTCAGGCCGAACTTTTGGACGCGGCGGCAAAGGCCCTAAAGTCTGGGGGTGTGTTGGTTTACTCAACCTGCTCGCCACTAATTCCTGAGACCAACGCACAGATCCAGGCTGTTATGGATCGGCACCCTGATTTGAAGCTGGAGAATGCCAACCAAATTCTTTCTGAGCTCTCACCTAGTCTGAAGCTAAACGCTGGGCGCAAGACGGCTCAGCTTTGGACTCACCTGCACGGCACAGATGCGATGTTTATCTCAGTGCTATCAAAGGCATAGGCTCTAAACATGTTCATTCATCCGTCAATCCTGAGTGCTGACTTTGTAAATCTCGAGGCCGAACTCTCGAGCATCTCAGCTGCAGACGCTATTCACGTTGACGTGATGGACAATCACTTTGTTCCAAACCTGACCTTTGGCACTCAAATGGTGGGAAGACTCCAAGCGGTGTCAAAGCGAGAACTGGATGTTCACCTAATGATCACCGACGTTGATCGCTGGGCGCCGGACTATGCAGAGCTGGGCGTTGCCTCGGTTACCTTTCACGTTGAGGCCTCAAATAATCCAGTTGAGCTTGCAAGAATTCTGAGGCGGATCGGAGCCAGGGCCTCAGTTGCAATCAAGCCGGGCACGGATGTCGCAGCTATCGAAGAGCTAATCACCGAGGTCGACATGGTCTTGATCATGACCGTTGAACCTGGCTTTGGAGGCCAGAAGTTGATTCCTGAAACAGTTGCGAAGGTGAGCCAAATCCGAGCCGAACTTCGCGCTCGTGGGCTCGAGCTCATGGTTCAGGTTGACGGGGGAGTAACCGAAGAGAACATCGCTGAGCTTGCTCGCGCAGGAGCAAACAGCTTCGTTGCGGGGTCTTCCGTCTTTAAGTCGCTGGATAGAAATGCCCAGATTGACAAACTAAGAGCTTTGGCGATGGGGCATAACCACGGGTAGCCTGTACCCATGAAATCCTTTGACCAGCTTTACGCTGAGCTATTGCTCAAGGCAAAAGACCTGCCTGCGGGTTCCCGCAGTGCTGAGCTTCTGCAGGCTGGGGTTCATGAAATTGGAAAAAAGATTGTCGAGGAAGCTGCCGAAGTTTGGATGGCAGCCGAACACGAGTCCGACGACGCCGTCGCACTTGAGGCCTCACAGCTCATCTACCACTTGCAGCTATTGCTAATCGCAAGGGGTATTCCACTTTCAGCACTGGAGGAGAAGTTATAAATGCTTAGGGTTGCCGTTCCAAACAAAGGCATCCTGTCCGATGCCGCTGTCTCAATGTTCAAAGAGGCGGGATACGCAGTTCGTAGGGACAGCCAAGAGCTACACCTGGTCGACGACGAGAACCAAATCGAGTTCTTCTACCTACGCCCAAGAGACATTGCCACTTACGTTGGGTCTGGGTCTTTAGATGTTGGACTCACCGGCTATGACCTGCTGCGTGACTCACAGTCGCCGGCGGAAGAGATTGCCGACCTCGGGTTTGGTCACTCCACATTCCGCTTTGCAGCTCCGAAGGAAAGTGGTTTCGCAGCGGTTACCGACCTGCAGGGCAAGCGCCTGGCTACGGCATACCCAACCCTGATTGAAACCTATTTGAGTGCTCAGGGAGTGTCAGCACAAATCGTCAAGCTTGACGGTGCCGTTGAGTCTGCAGTGAAACTTGGGGTTGCGGATGCGGTTGCGGATGTGGTTTCAACCGGAAACACATTGCGCAAGGCAGGGCTTTCGGTATTCGGACCTGTGATTCTTTCCTCAACGGCCAGACTGATTGCTGCTCCAGGGAAAGCTGAGCTTGCAGAGAAGCTATTGCGCAGACTGCAGGGAGTGATTGTGGCCCGCGAGTATGTGATCTTTGATTACGACTGCCCCAAGCACCTGATTGAAAGTGCGAGCGCGGTCACCCCTGGCATTGAGTCTCCGACAATCTCTCCACTTGCAGACCAGGACTGGGTCGCTATTCGAGCACTGGTGAAGTCAAGTGAAACAAACCAGGTGATGGACAAGCTCTACGAGCTTGGAGCGCGAGCGATCTTGGTGAGCGCGATTCACGCTGCGAGAATCTAGTGCCAACCATCCGGGTGATTCCCTGCCTTGATGTTGCAAACGGTCGCGTGGTCAAGGGCATCAACTTTCAAAACCTCAAAGACAGCGGAGACCCGGTCGAGCTTGCCGAGCGCTACTACTCACAAGGCGCTGATGAGATTACGTTCTTGGATGTTGCTGCCACCATCGAGAACCGGGGAACAACTCTTGACATGGTCAGAAGCTGTGCCGAACAGGTCTTTATACCGCTAACAGTTGGTGGTGGCATTAGAGAGCTTGAAGACGTCTCCAGACTCTTGGCTTCAGGCGCAGACAAAGTTTCGGTTGGGTCTGCTGGAATTCAAAGACCAGCCCTCTTGAGTGAGATTTCCCAGGAGCACGGAGACCAGGTGCTTGTGATATCTCTTGATCTAAAAAGAGCTGATACGACCTCTGGGTTTGGAGTCACCAGCCACGGCGGCAAGAACCTCACCGAACTTGATGCAATGGAATGGATTCGCCAGGTGCAGGATCTTGGCGCAGGGGAGTTACTGATAAACAGCATTGACGCAGACGGCACCAGGAATGGTTTTGACTTGGAACTCATTGAATTGGTTAGAACAATTTCAACGGTTCCTGTTATCGCCTCCGGGGGAGCGGGAACCGTTGAACACTTCGTTGCCGCAGCGAATGCTGGAGCTGATGCTTTGCTTGCAGCGAGTGTCTTTCACGAGGGGTTGTTCACAGTTGCCGATGTAAAGATGGCCCTAGCAAACGCGGGAGTGGAGGTTCGATGAGACCCTTAGATCTTGACGCTCTCAATTTCAATGAGGCAGGGCTGGTAGCGGTAATCGCACAGGACTCTCAGACCAAGGACGTTCTGATGCTTGGTTGGGCAAATCGCGAGACACTCGCAGAGACTCTCGAGCTGGGCAAGCTGGTCTACTTCTCAAGATCTCGGAACCAGCGCTGGCTAAAGGGTGAAACCAGCGGCAACTTCCAAGAGGTTGTTTCGCTGAGCCAAGACTGTGATGGTGACACCGTGCTGGCGTTAGTTCACAGCCACGGGCCGGCTTGCCACAATGGCACCCCCAGTTGCTTCGAGGAGGCCTGATGCTTTCGCTGGCCGAAGTCAAAACTCTGAGCGAGCAATTCAACGTCATTCCACTGAGCAAAAAGCTCTTCGCCTCAACTGAAACTCCGCTAGGTGTTTACCAAAAGCTTTGTGGAACCAGGCCAAACACATTCCTGCTTGAGTCTGCTGAGCAGGGAGTCTGGGGGCGCTACTCCTTTATTGGCGTTTCCTCTAGAGGACAGCTGGTGGCGGATTCAGATTCAGCGAGCTTTATTGGCGCAAGTCCTCTCCCTAGCGCAGGCGAACTGCCAAAGGGCCCATTGGAAGCCCTTGAGGCTTTGCAGCAGGCCTGGCGCTCCGCACCAACCGACTACCCACTGTCATCGGGATTAGTGGGTTTCGTCTCCTGGGGAGCCGTAAACCTGATTGAGAAGCTTCCGAAGGCTGGGCCCAAGGATTACAACATTCCACTGCTTGGGTTCAACCAGTTCTCTGAGCTGATTGTCATGGACCACAAGCAGTCCGAGTTGCTGCTGGTGAGTGTGATTTTCGTTGATGGCTCCGATATCGAAGCCTCCTATGGGACTGCCGTGGCAAACATTGCTCGGCTTGAGGCTGATCTTCGAGAGCCAACCAAAGCCCTGATTTCAGAGCCGAGTTGGCCAGCACCGGAGTTTGAGAAGCGCACCGAGCCCAAGGACTTCCTCGATCAAATCGAAAAGGCCAAGCACCACGTCCGACTCGGGGATGTATTCCAGGTTGTGATCTCTCAGCGCTTTGACCAGAAGATTTCCGCTGATGCGATCGATGTCTACAGGGCTTTGCGCGCGATCAACCCCAGCCCCTACATGTATTTGACGCGCTGGGAGGACCTGGATGGCGAGTTCGCAATCGTAGGTTCATCTCCTGAGGCGCTGGTTAAGGTTTCTGGGCGCAGAGCCATCACGCATCCAATTGCTGGCTCTCGCCCCCGAAGTGTAGACACGGCAGAAGACATCGCTTTAGCCCAGGAACTGCTTGCGGATGCCAAGGAGCAAAGTGAACACCTGATGCTGGTTGATCTGGCCAGGAATGACCTACTGAAAGTCTGTGAGCCAAGCTCACTTTCGGTTACCGAATTTATGCAGGTTCACCGCTTTAGTCACGTTATGCACCTTGTCTCTACCGTAGAGGGGGAACTTCGCGAGGGACTCGGGCCAGTCGCCGCGCTAAAGGCAACTTTCCCTGCCGGGACTTTGTCGGGTGCGCCCAAACCCAGAGCACTTGAAATCATTCACACTCTCGAACCCGCGGATCGCGGACTCTTTGGTGGAGTAGTGGGCTACTTCGACTTCGCCGGAAATGCCGACCTCGCGATTGCCATCAGAACTGCTTTGGTGAGAGATGGGGTAGCGCGAATTCAAGCAGGGGCAGGCATTGTTTTAGATTCTGTGCCAGCGAGTGAGTACGCAGAGACCGAAGCAAAGGCTGCCGTTGTGTTGAGGGCTGTCGCAGCAGCAGATGGGATGCGAAGTGAAATCTAGTCTGGGACTGTTGGCACTCAGCCATGCGCTGCTGTGGATTTTTGTGAACACCGCTTGGCTCGATGTGGGCAGTGAGCAATTGACTGGCTCACAACTGAGCAACACCATGAACCTGCTGCCGGCGATTGCCTTGATCATGGTCTTTATCTCCGCCTACAAGAAATTGCAGCGCACGCTTTGGATCGGCTCGGGAATCACCTCTGGCCTGGTTGGTGTGATTGCCCTCACCACAAACTTCGCCCAAAGCCCAGCGGTGGTGGAGATTCTTGAGAACCTCTCTGGCATTCAGAATGCCACCCCAGCCGATGCCGGCCTCACCCTTACTGCGGGCCCGATGGTTTGGGTTAGCGCAATCACAAGCATCGTGGCTTTGGGTCTCAGCTTGCTTTTAGCCATCAAACCGCCGCAGCCAAAATCCAAAGAGGTTGCTGCAGCAATCGAGGACAACCGCTCGCTATGGGATGAGCAGTCCTAGTCGATTGCTAGAATTCAAGGGCTACGAAAGAGGAGAAAATGTCTAACAGCACCGAAGAATCAGGTCACGGCCACTCAATTGCCGCTTGGACCACAGTGATTGTTGTAATCGTTGCGTTTTCAATCGGCACCTTCTTCTTCTTTCTAGAGAACGCTCCAGCCGTTTATGCCTCTGCAGCCCTGGCGATTGCCGGAGTGGTTGCGGGATTGGTGCTCAGAAAAATGGGCTACGGCGTGGGTGGCAAGCACACCAAGAGCCACTAGTGCTCGAAGGGCTATTTCAAGAAGCTATTGCTGCGTCTGAGCGACGTCAGCGTCACATCTCTGAGTCAAACCTGGTTGACAAGATCAGCGGTATGGGTACGCCCATAGATGTCTACTCTCGTCTCGAACCTGCACAAAGTATCAAGCTGATTGCTGAGATAAAGCGAGCTAGCCCATCAAAGGGGCACCTGGCCGACATCCCTGACGCTGGAGTTCAAGCCAAGCTCTACCAAGACTCCGGAGCGCACGCCATTTCGGTTCTCACTGAAGAATCTGGTTTTGCAGGATCACTTGACGACCTTTACGCCGCTCGTCGTGCAGTCGAGATACCACTGCTGCGCAAAGACTTCATCTCCACCGAATACCAAATACTCGAAGCTAGGGCGGCTGGAGCAGACTTTGTGTTGCTGATTCTTGCCTGGCTCTCACCGAAGCGATATTCCGAGTTATTGAAGTTTGCAGGTGAGCTTGGCCTGGGTGTTCTTACCGAAACCCACACGCTGCAAGAGATTGAGACTGCGAACCAAAGTGGTGCCCGCCTGATTGGAATCAATACCCGAAATCTAGAGACTTTTGCCACTGACATCGGCCTGTTCGAGTCAATGGCAGCTGCGCTCAGCCCGTGTTCGATCAAGGTTGCCGAGTCCTCGGTGAAGACCGTGGAGGATGTAAGGCGCTACCGAGATGCTGGCGCTGATGTTGTTTTGGTTGGAGAAGCGCTTGTAACGGGTAATCCAGAACTGCTAATCCCGCAGTTCACTTCGGATTAGGATTCTCAGATGAATCCCAAGCTTTCTGAACAGGTCGGACCTTACTTCGGCGAGTTCGGTGGACGATTTGTCCCCGAGCCCCTTATTGCTGCCCTTGATGAGCTTGATGCGACCTATCAGTTCGCTAGAAAAGACCCCAGCTTTATCGCGGAGCTAGCTGAGCTGCACCGCACCTACACCGGGCGCCCATCAATCATCACCGAAGCCAAAAACTTTGCGGCTCAATTTGGCGACCTGCGCGTCTTTCTAAAGCGCGAGGATTTGAACCACACCGGTAGTCACAAGATCAACAACGTTATGGGCCAGGCACTACTCGCAAAGCGCATGGGCAAGAAGCGCATCATTGCCGAGACCGGAGCAGGTCAGCACGGGGTTGCTAGCGCAACCGCGGCAGCTTTCTTTGGCCTTGAGTGCGTTGTCTACATGGGGGAAGTTGACACCCAGCGCCAGGCTTTGAACGTTGCTCGCATGAGGCTTTTGGGTGCAGAGGTGGTTGCTGTTACCACTGGTTCGAGAACCCTAAAGGATGCGATCAACGAAGCCCTTCGAGACTGGGTTGCGAATGTTGAAACCACCCACTACCTACTTGGGACCGTTGCGGGGCCGCACCCGTTCCCAACCATGGTTCGCGATTTCCACAGTGTGATTGGCAATGAATCCAAGATTCAAATGCAGGAACTAATTGGAGGCGCTCCAACTGCCGTTGCTGCCTGCGTTGGCGGTGGCTCGAACGCCATCGGAATCTTCCACGCTTTCCTTGACGACCCCAACGTTCAGCTCTGGGGCTTTGAGGCTGCCGGCGATGGCATCGACACCCCGATGCACGCAGCCACTCTTTCCAAGGGCGTGCCAGGGGTATTGCACGGAGCCAGAAGCTACATGCTGCAGGATGAGGATGGGCAGACCAGCGAGTCACACTCCATCTCAGCGGGACTTGATTACCCAGGCGTAGGTCCAGAACACTCCTGGCTGAAGGATCTCGGTCGCGCAAACTACTTTGGAATCACCGATTCGCAGGCGATGGAGGCCATGAAGCTGCTCAGCAGAACCGAGGGCATCATTCCAGCGATTGAGACCGCCCACGCCCTTGCTGGAGTTGAGCACCTGTCAAAGGTCCTTCCAGCTGGCAGCACCATTTTGCTCAACCTTTCTGGTCGAGGCGATAAGGACATGGAAACCGCCGGTCGCTACTTCGGATTCTTGGGTGCAAATGAGTAAGGTCAGCGCAGTCCTCAAGGCCAACAAGGCCAGTGGACGTGGAACATTGGTGGGCTACTACCCGGCTGGGTATCCAAGCGTTCAGGACTCGGTGGATGCACTGGTCTCGATGGCAAAAAACGGCTGCGATGTTCTAGAGGTTGGGGTCCCATACTCGGACCCTGTTATGGATGGGCTGGTTATCCAGCAGGCCACTGAGGTTGCACTTGAGAATGGCTTCAAGCTTCACCAGCTCTTCGATGTGATCGCTGGGGTTCGCGAACAGGTTGATACTCCAATGCTGGTCATGAGCTACTGGAACCCAGTCATTCGCTACGGACTAGACAAGTTTGCAGACCAGCTCAAATCATCTGGAGCTCAGGGGATGATTACTCCGGATTTGATCCCAGACGAAGCTGAAAAATGGATTGAGCTCTCTGATGAGCTGAATCTCGATCGCGTTTTCTTGGTGGCACCTTCGAGTTCAGATGAGCGCATCACCAATAATTCAGATGTTTCAAGAGGCTTTGTTTACTCGGTTTCGACCATGGGCATCACGGGGGAGCGAGCAAAACTAGACGAACTGGCCCGCTCATTGGTTTCCAGAGTGAAGGGCAGCTCAGACACCCCAACCTGCGTTGGGGTTGGCATCTCAACCGCTGCTCAGGTCCGCGAGGTCAACGGATACGCGGACGGTGCGATTGTTGGTACTGCGTTTGTGAAGGCATATCAATCCGAAGGCCTTGAGGGACTAGTTGCAAAGACCAAAGAGCTAGCGCTCGGCTTAGGATAAGCACGTGAATTTCTTGATGAGCATTCCCTCCCCGGAGATCAGCTTTATTGACCTTGGGCCGGTTCGAATCCACTTCTACGCACTCTTTATCCTTACTGGAATCGTCATTGCGAGCCTGATCGCGGATGCAAAGCTTTCTCGTAGGGGAGCAGAAAAGGGCGTCTTTCTAGACATCGCACTTTGGGCAGTTCCTGCCGGAATTCTCGGTGGGCGACTTTTCCACGTCATCACCCACCCAAGGGATTACTTTTTTGAGGGTGCTGACCTGCTCGCGATCTTCCGGATCTGGGAGGGTGGCCTAGCCATCTATGGCGCTGTAACACTCGGCGCAGTTGGTGCTTGGTGGGGTGCTCGCCAGGCTGGAATCCGATTCTCTGCCGTGCTGGATGCTGCAGCTCCAGGCCTACTGCTCGCACAGGGCCTGGGTCGAATCGGAAATTACTTCAACCAAGAGCTTTTTGGCATTCCAACAACCCTTCCCTGGGGACTTGAAATCTCATCTGCTAACCCGGCCTATCCAAATGGATTGCCTGACGGACTGCTGTTCCACCCAACTTTCTTGTATGAGTTGCTGTGGAACTTTGCCGGAGCCGCACTGCTTCTTTACCTTGCATCCAAGCTGAACCTGCAGTGGGGAAAGGTTTTCGGCCTCTACCTGGTTATCTACTCAACTGGAAGAATTTGGATAGAAAGTATCCGAATTGACCCAAGTGAGATTATTCTTGGACTCCGCGTAAACATCTGGTCAGCACTGATTGGTATCACCATCGGTCTAGCGATCATTTGGGTTCAAAATCGCCGCCACCCCGGTGCTGAACCATCAGTATTTGCTCCAGGCAGGGAACCTGCTGAAGAGGGAACTGCCTCAAACCCAAGCGAAGACGCTTTAGGGAAAAAAGAGAACTAACTAGTTACCTCGGGCCAATGAAGTCCTGATTGATGAATTTCGATTGGAGTCTTAATGCCCGCTGTGAGCCCGTTTCACAGGTTTAGATCTGGCCCAGAAGCAGTGGGCCTCTACGACCCAACCGCAGAGCGCGATGCTTGTGGTTTGGCCATGGTTGCAACCTTGCGCGGCACTCCAGGGCACGACATCATCGACATGGCTTTGTCCTCCCTCAGAAACCTTGAGCACCGCGGAGCAGTTGGTTCCGATGCCGGCACTGGCGATGGAGCTGGCATTTTGTCGCAGCTTCCAGACAAATTCTTCAGGGCGGTATCTGGTTTAGAGCTCCCGAGCGCTGGTTCATACGGAGCAGGGTTGGTTTTCCTCGAGCAGTCCTCAGCCAAGTCAGACCGTCAAAAACTTGAGAAGCTCGCAGCCGAGGAGGGTCTAAAGGTTCTGGGTTGGAGAACCCCTCCAACCAGGCCTGAGGTATTGGGAGACATGGCCAAGGCAGCCATGCCGGTAATCGAGCAGGTCTTTGTGGCTGGGCTCAACTCGGAATCAGATCTTGAGCTCGAGCGGATGCTGTTTAGGCTTCGGAAGCGCTCGGAGCGAGAGATTGGGATTTATCACCCGTCGCTATCGATGCGAACCATCGTTTATAAAGGCATGGTTACAACCCTTCAGCTAGAGCCCTTTTATCCAGATCTGTCAGATGAGCGCTTCGAATCAACGCTGGCGCTGGTGCACTCCCGTTTTTCCACCAACACATTCCCTTCCTGGCCGTTAGCCCACCCCTTCCGCTTTATCGCTCACAACGGTGAGATCAACACCGTCAAGGGCAACGCAAACTGGATGGCTTCGCGCGAATCTCAGCTTGACTCAAACCTGCTCGGCAACATCGACCAGCTAAAGCCAATCGTTACCCCGGGAGCTTCTGACTCTGCAACCTTGGATGAGGTTCTCGAGCTGTTGGTGCTCTCTGGACGCTCGCTACCTCACGCAATGATGATGATGATTCCTGGTGCGTGGGAAAAGCAGCTAGACATCGACCCGAAGGTGCGTGACTTCTACGCCTACCACTCGATGATCATGGAGCCCTGGGATGGGCCTGCCGCCGTGATCTTCACCGATGGCTCGCTAGTTGGTGCAACCCTGGACCGAAATGGTCTAAGACCGGGTCGCTTCCTAGTGACCGAAGACGGTTTCGTCATCCTGGCCTCCGAGATTGGAGTTGCAGACATTCCTGCGGACCGAATCGTTCGCAAGGGTCGACTGCAGCCGGGCAAGATGTTTGTGATCGACACCAAGGCCGGCCAGATCATCGAAGATGAGCAGGTCAAGAGCGAGGTGGCAGCCCTAAAGCCATGGGGTCAGTGGCTTGAGTCCAGCATGATCAACCTGCGGGACCTTCCTGAGCGTGAGCACATTCGCTACTCAAGCGCCTCAGTCAACCGTCGCCAGCGAGTCTTTGGCTACACCGAAGAAGACCTCAGGGAGTTCATCGCCCCAATGGCCAGAGCGGGCCAGGAGCCAATTGGTGCCATGGGGACCGACACCCCCATCGCTGCCATCTCGGATCGCCCAAGAGTTTTGTTTGACTACTTCGTGCAGCAGTTTGCTCAGGTCACCAACCCACCTCTTGATGCAATTCGCGAAGAGGTAGTCACCTCGCTGACCGCAAGCATTGGTCCTGTACTGAACCTTTTGGATGCCACTCCCGAGCACGCGAAGCAGCTCGTGATGGACTTCCCAATCCTGACCAATGATGAGCTTGCTCGAATCAAGAACATCGACAAGGGCAACAACATTGGTAAAGCACTGACCATCTCGTGCCTATACCGAGTCGATGATGGTGCCGAGGCACTTGAGGCCAGGCTTGCAGAGATGGCGGTCGAGGTTGACCAAGCTTTGGAAGCTGGGGTCACCTTCGTGATTCTTTCGGACCGCGACTCAAACCGCGAACTGGCTCCAATTCCATCCCTGCTTGCTCTCTCGGCAGTTCACCACCACCTGATCCGCCAGGGAACCAGAACCCGAGCCGGCCTATTGGTTGAGTGTGGCGACGCAAGGGACGTCCACCACGTTGCCACCCTTATAGGCTATGGCGCATCCGCCGTGAACCCATATCTGGCTCTTGAGACAGCTGAAGACATGGTGGTTCAGGGGCAGATCACCGGCATCACTCCTGAGCGATCCTCCAAGAACATGGTGAAGGCTCTGGGTAAGGGTGTTCTCAAGATCATGTCGAAGATGGGTATTTCAACCATCGCCTCATATGCCGGCGCCCAGTGCTTTGAGGCGATCGGCCTGGCACAGGACCTAGTCGACAAGTACTTCACCGGCACCACCACAAAACTTGGTGGAGTTGGGCTTGAGATCCTGCACACCGAGATTGAGAAGCGCCACGTTGCTGCCTACCCAATCGAGGGAGCTCCGAAGGTTCACCTTCCTCTTGAGGTGGGTGGCGAGATGAAGTGGCGCCGTGATGGGCCACCGCACCTTTTCAACCCTGAGACGATCTTCAAGCTTCAGCACTCCACAAAGCAGAAGCGCTACGACATCTTCAAGGAATACACCAAGGCGGTTGACGACCAAGCCGAGCGGTTGATGACCATCCGAGGGCTGTTCAAGTTCAACACCGGAGTTAGACCTGCGGTTTCAATCGATGAGGTTGAACCAATCTCTGAGATCGTGAAGCGCTTCTCGACTGGAGCAATGAGCATGGGGGCTATCTCTCCTGAGGCCCACGAAACCCTTGCGATCGCAATGAATCGAATTGGAGCTAAGAGCAACACCGGTGAGGGAGGCGAGTCCGTCGACCGTCTGCTGGACCGAGAGCGACGCTCTGCGGTGAAGCAGGTTGCATCGGGTCGCTTTGGTGTCACTTCGATGTATCTAACCCACGCCGACGACATTCAGATCAAGATGGCTCAGGGTGCAAAGCCTGGAGAGGGCGGACAGCTTCCCCCACACAAGGTTTACCCATGGATTGCAGACCTCAGGCACTCGACCCCTGGCGTGGGACTGATTTCACCCCCTCCACACCACGACATTTACTCAATTGAGGACCTCAAGCAGCTGATTTTCGACCTGAAGCGAGCCAACCGGGCTGCCAGGGTTCACGTCAAGCTGGTTTCGCAGTTTGGAGTTGGAACCGTAGCGGCAGGTGTTGCCAAAGCCAAGGCCGATGTGGTCCTAATCTCGGGTCACGATGGTGGAACTGGAGCAAGCCCGCTGAACTCGCTGAAGCATGCCGGAACCCCCTGGGAGCTTGGCCTTGCTGAGGCTCAGCAAACGCTATTGCTGAACGGGCTCCGTGACCGAATTACAGTTCAGGTCGATGGTTCGATGAAGACTGGCCGAGACGTAGTAATCGCCGCGCTTTTGGGTGCGGAAGAGTACGGCTTCGCCACCGCTCCTCTGGTGGTTGAGGGCTGCATCTTGATGCGCGTTTGTCACCTTGACACCTGCCCGGTCGGTGTTGCGACTCAGAACCCTGAGCTACGTGCTCGATTCTCCGGCCAAGCAGATCACGTAGTGAACTTCTTCCACTTCCTGGCCGAAGAAGTTCGAGAGATTCTGGCTGAGCTTGGATTTAGAACCCTGCAGGAAGCAATTGGGCACGTGGAGCTGCTGGATACCAATCAGGCGATTCACCACTGGAAGGCAGATGGTCTTGACCTCAGCCCAATCTTTGCCGCTCGTGACCTAGGGACCAACCAGAACCTACTTCGCACCACATTCCAGGACCATGAGCTCGAGGAGCACTTCGACTTCCCGCTAATCCAAGAGGCTGCGCCAGCACTTCGCGAGGGCAAAGACGTCGTGATCCGCCGGGAGATCAACAACACTCGTCAGGCCATAGGAACCATGCTTGGCAACGAGCTAACCAAGCGCTGGGGTGAGCAGGGTCTAGAGCCAGGAACACTGAAGCTTGAGCTAAGCGGATCGGCAGGTCAGTCACTGGGAGCATTCGTTCCAAGGGGAATTTCCATCTCTGTCGAGGGCGAATGCAACGACTACGTGGGCAAGGGCCTTTCGGGCGGCTCCATCTCGGTTCGACCACCACGAACCGCTGGATTTGTCGCTAGCGAAAACGTAATCGCAGGAAACGTGATCGGCTACGGGGCTACCTCTGGGGAGATTTACCTCAACGGTGTTGTGGGGGAGCGCTTCATGGTTCGAAACTCCGGGGCCACCGCAGTTGTTGAGGGCGTGGGTGACCACGCACTTGAATACATGACAGGCGGTCGTGCAGTGATCCTGGGCAAAACTGGCATCAACCTTGGGGCTGGAATGTCTGGCGGTGTTGCTTACGTCTACAAGCTCTCCGAGGCAAGGGTGAACCGCGAGGCCCTTAGCTCAGGAGAGCTAACCATTGGCAACCTGGAAGAGCATGATGCCGAGCAGTTGAGGGACATGCTTGAGGCTCATCACTTCGCCACTGGATCGCTTCGAGCCAGGGAGATTCTTGACAACTTTGCAGCTGAATTACCGAAGTTTGTAAGGGTTCTTCCGAGAGATTACGCTCGAGTTGTTGAGGTTCAGCGACTCGCTGGCCTAAGCGGCATGGCGCTCGACGGGGAAGAAATCTGGACCCAGATTCTGGAGGTTACCGGTGGCTGATCCAAAGGGATTCATCAAGATCACTGACCGCGAAACAGCTCCGCGCAGACCGGTTGCAGTTCGCATCAAGGACTGGAAAGAGGTCTACGCAGAGCGCAACGGTGAAGTGGTCAAGCAACAGGCCAGCCGCTGCATGGACTGCGGGATTCCGTTCTGTCACCACGGCTGCCCGCTTGGCAACCTGATTCCAGAGTGGAACGACCTTACTCACCGCGGCCGCACCCGCGAGGCAATTGACCGCTTGCACGCGACGAACAACTTTCCTGAGTTCACCGGAAGACTGTGCCCAGCGCCTTGTGAGAGCGCTTGCGTGCTCGGCATCAACCAGCCAGCGGTGACAATCAAGGAAATTGAAGTCTCGATCATCGACGACGCTTTCGACGCAGGTTTTGTAACACCTTCGATTCCAGCCCGCCTAACCGGAAAGACGGTTGCGGTTGTGGGCTCTGGGCCTGCTGGCCTAGCGGCTGCTCAGCAGCTCACCAGAGCTGGTCACACTGTTGCCGTTTACGAGAGAGATGATCGGATCGGCGGCCTACTGCGCTATGGCATCCCAGATTTCAAGATGGAAAAGCACCACATTGACCGCCGTATGGAGCAGATGGAGGCTGAGGGAACTCGCTTCCGGACCGGTGTGAACATTGGAACCGACATCACCTGGCCTGAGCTTCAAAGGCGTTATGACGCAGTTCTAATTGCAACCGGTGCAATGGTTCCAAGAGACCTTCCAGCCCCCGGTCGAGAGCTAACTGGCGTTTACTTCGCCATGGATTACCTCGGTCAGGCAAACAAGGTGGTCGCTGGCGATGACGTGCTGAGCCAAATCAGTGCTGAAGGTAAGCACGTTGTGATTCTCGGAGGTGGAGACACCGGAGCAGATTGCCTCGGCACAGCAACTCGACAGGGTGCATTGAGCGTTACAACTCTTGCCATTGGACAAAAGCCTCCTAGCGACCGGTCAGAAGACCAGCCCTGGCCCATGGTCCCCAACCTCTTCGAGGTTGCCAGTGCGCACGAAGAATTTGGTGACCGGCTTTACCTGCACTCCACCGTCGAGTTTGTGGGGGAGAACGGGATCCTCAAGGGCCTAAAGGTTGCCGACACCGAGTTTTTGGACGGAAAGCGCGTTCCAAAAGCCGGGACCGAACGCGTGATTCCAGCAGACCTAGTCTTTTTGGCACTTGGTTTCGTTGGCCCCGAGACACAAGACTTGGTCGATCAGATGCAAACTGAACTCGATTCACGAGGTAATGTGAAGCGAAGCGATCGTTACCAGGTCGCAGAAGGTCTATTCGCAGCTGGTGATGCAGGCCGAGGCCAAAGCCTGATTGTTTGGGCTATAGCCGAGGGCCGAGCGGCTGCTAGTGCGATTGACGAATTTCTCGAAGGCGAGACGGAGCTTCCATTTCCTGTGAAGCCAACTGATAAACCAATTTCGGTTTACAGCTAAATCCAAAGAAGGTAGTAGTACTGAATGAGACGCGCCAAAATTGTTGCCACGTTCGGACCAGCGGTAGCTGATTACGACAAGGCGAAAGCCATCATCGAAGCGGGTGTTGACGTTGCCCGCATGAACCTAAGCCACGGCAGCCACGAGGTCCACGAGGGTGTCTACGCCACGATCCGCAAGGCAAGTGCAGACGCTGGGAAGCCAGTAGCAATCCTGGTTGACCTGCAGGGCCCAAAGATTCGCCTGGGTCGCTTCGCAGAGGACAAGGTCATGCTGGTTGACGGCGCAACGTTCAAGATCACTACCGATGAGGTTGCTGGAGATGTAAACATCTGCTCCACCACCTACAAGGGTCTCCCTGGGGATGTTCGCCCGGGTGACCAGCTTTTGATTGACGATGGCAAGATCGGCCTGCGCGCCACCGCTGTTGACTCAACCACAGTGACCACTGTCGTAGAGATGGGTGGCCCGGTTTCAAACAACAAGGGAATCAACCTCCCTGGTGTTGCTGTAAACGTTCCAGCCCTCAGTGAAAAAGATGAGGATGATCTTCGCTGGGCTCTAAAGCTTGGCGCAGACATGATTGCCCTCAGCTTTGTTCGCAATGCGAAAGACATTGTTCGCGTGCACGAGATCATGGCCGAAGAGGGTCGCTTTGTGCCTGTAATCGCCAAGATTGAGAAGCCTCAGGCAGTTGCAGCTCTCGAAGAAATCATCGACGCATTCGACGGCATCATGGTTGCCCGAGGCGATCTTGGCGTTGAGCTACCTCTCGAGCAGGTTCCCCTGGTCCAGAAGCGGGCAGTTGAGCTAGCTCGTCGTTGGGCAAAGCCAGTAATCGTTGCTACTCAGATGCTTGAGAGCATGATCACCGCTTCACGACCAACCCGCGCTGAGACCTCAGATGTTGCAAACGCAGTGCTTGATGGTGCTGACGCCTTGATGCTTTCCGGCGAAACCTCAGTTGGCGAATATCCCGTTGAGACCGTCGAGGTAATGGCAAAGATCATCGAGTCCACCGAAGAGAACGGTTTGGAGCGAATTCCAGATCTAGGCACCAAGCCTCACACTCACTCTGGTGCAGTGGTGCTTGCAGCACTTGAGATCGCAGAGCTACTGGGATCCAAGTTTGTTTGCGTGTTCACTGAGTCTGGCGACACCCTGCGCAGGGTTTCACGCCTTCGCTCGAGAGTTCCAGTATTGGCCTTCACTCCGAATGAAGATGTCCGTCGCAAGTTGGCCCTGGTTTGGGGAGCGACCACATTCATCGTGGACAAGGTGAAGCACACCGACGACATGATCCGTCAGGTTGATGAGCTAATGCTTTCAAGCGGCAAGTGCCGCGTCGGCGATGAGGTAGTTATCGTTGCCGGTTCCCCTCCGGGAATCCCAGGATCAACCAACTCTTTGCGAGTGCACCGAGTCGGAGACGCTGTCCACATGGCAGCTCCGGGATACGGAAACTAGGCCAGAAAAGACTAAAGGCGGTGGGTGACCACCGCCTTTTTTCCTTGTACCGAGAGTGGGACTCGAACCCACACGCCCAGAGGACATCGCATTTTGAGTGCGACGCGTCTACCATTCCGCCATCCCGGCAACGTGCAGAAGTCTAGTGGATTGGGGAATCGAAGGGATAAAGTTAGGCCATGCTAGAAGGACTAAAGGTTGTAGTAGCCGAAGACGAGGGTTTGATCCGCATGGACATCGTCGCCAGCTTGGAAGAAGCTGGCCTAGTTGTCTTGGGTCAGGCCGCAGACGGGGAAGAAGCGGTTGCGCTAGCGACTGAGCTTGAGCCAGACCTCGTGGTCATGGACATCAAGATGCCAAAGCTAGACGGCATCTCAGCGGCAGAAAAAATCTCCGCTCTAAAGATTCCAGTTGTGCTTCTAACCGCCTTCAGCGATGGGGAGTTGGTATCACGAGCTGCGCAGGCTGGAGCAATGGCTTACGTCACAAAACCTTTCAATCCAACCGATTTGCTGCCGGCCATTCAGATTGCTATCTCCAGGCACGAGGAGCTCACCTCACTGGAGTCTGAGATTGCCGACCTGAGCGAACGCCTTGAAACTCGGAAGTTGATGGATCGCGCTAAGGGATTGCTGCAGTCAAAGATGAAGCTCTCGGAGCCAGACGCGTTTCGTTGGATCCAAAAAGCATCCATGGATCGCAGGCTGACCATGGCTCAGGTTGCCAAGGCTGTAATCGAACAGCTAGGCGATAAGTAACTTAGGGCTTTGCCCTCAGAAAATTGGTGATTCTCACCGTCGACAGCAGGTTGCCCTTTTCGTCGGTCATTTTCACCTCATGGGTAGTCAATGACTTGCCTAGCTTTATGGCTGTGCAGGTTCCAGTAACGATTCCTTCGGTCACTGATGCATGGTGTGAGGCGTTTAGTTCAATTCCAACCGCATAACCCCAGGGGTGCGCGTGAACATTCGCCGAAATGGATCCAAGGCTTTCAGCCAAAACCACGTGGGCGCCACCGTGCAAAATGCCCAGCGGCTGAGTGTTTCCCTCAACCGGCATGGTCGCAACAGTTCGCTCGGCAGAGACCTCTTTAAGCTGAATACCCATTTTCTCGGCAAGCGCGCCAATCCCTCGAAGCTTCATCAGTTCGAGAGCTTGCTCGGTCTTGGCAATCTCGTTTTCGCTCATGGGGTCTCTTCCTTTGGCGAAGTAGGCTAGCGGGCATGATGTCCTCGGAAAAGCCTACCCTTCTGCTGATTGATGGGCACTCGCTGGCTTTTCGTGCCTTCTACGCACTAACCCCTGACAACTTCAAGAACGCGCAGGGCCAGCACACCAATGCGGTGCACGGATTTATCTCGATGATGCTCAACATTCTCGAGGGTGAGAAGCCAACCCACCTCTGCGTGGCTTTCGATGTTTCCCGAGAGAGCTTTAGGACAATCGAGCTTCCCGAATACAAGGGCACTCGCGGGGAGACCCCGCCAGAGTTCATAGGCCAGACCGAGCTCTTGATTGAAGCTCTCACCGCGATGAACATCACAACCGTTTCCCGTGAAATGTTCGAGGCAGACGATCTGCTGGCTTCACTTGCCGCCCAGGGGAATGCGCAGGGTTACCGAGTTCTTGTGGTCTCTGGCGATCGTGACACCTTCCAGCTGATTGAGGAAGATGTCACGATTCTTTACCCGGTCAAGGGTGTCCTAAACCTGGTTCGGATGGACGATGCCGCGGTCTTGGAAAAGTACGGCGTTCACGCCAAGCAGTACCCAGAGTTAGCAGCCCTTGTCGGCGAGACCAGCGACAACCTCAAGGGGATACCAGGGGTTGGGCCAAAGACCGCCGCCAAGTGGATTCAAGAGTTTGGCTCGCTAGAAGCAATCCTTGCCAATGCTGAATCAATCCC
The DNA here is from genome assembly GCA_964593635.1 of uncultured Aquiluna sp. Lineage (GTDB taxonomy): Bacteria > Actinomycetota > Actinomycetes > Actinomycetales > Microbacteriaceae > Aquiluna. The sequence goes on along the minus strand of CAZQHT010000001.1, from coordinate 2,650 downwards.
GGGCAAGGTTGGTGAATCACTTCGCGAACACAAGGAACTTGCCATTAGAAATCGCAGGCTCAACCACCTGCTCCGAGACCTTGAGTTTGAGTTCAAACTTTCAGACCTGGAGCTTGGACCAGTCGATGAGGATGCGGTGAAAGAGAGCTTTGCCAAGCTGTCTTTCCGAACTCTGCTTACAAGGGTGTTGAAGCTCCGCGGTGTCGATGGAACTCAGCACAAAGTCTTCACCGCGAAGGTCAAGCCTGAAGTAACAGAGTCGAGCCTGAGCCCAGAGCCGGTCCCTTCCAGCGCAGCTCAGATTGTTTCCAATCTGCCTTCCGAGCCGGTTGGAAGCGCACTTGCAACCGCAAGTGAGATTGCCGATCTAATCAAGACCGGCGAGACGTTCATTCATGTCGAGATTTCCGCAGCTGACATTGTTGGCCTGGGTGCGGCAACGGTAGAAAAGCGTCTGAGCTGGAACGGACAAGACTCCGCTGCTATCAAGGCGATGCTCACAGCTGGTGGGTTCGGCACCTGGGACAGCAAGGGGCTTTCTAGAAGGCT
>CAZQHT010000001.1:0-2001 GCA_964593635.1 uncultured Aquiluna sp. | reverse complement strand
GAGGTGGACCAGATTGCTCAGGATGCCTACAAAATCATTGGCCACGAGGTCAACCTTGCGAGCCCGAAGCAGTTGCAAACCGTGCTCTTTGAAGAACTTGGCATGCAGGGGACTAGAAGCGTAAAGACCGGCTACTCGACTAACGCCGAAGCACTTCAAACTCTGTTCGAGCAAAACGAGCATCCATTCCTAGAGCGCCTGCTGGCTCATCGTGACACCTCAAAGCTCCGCCAAATAACCGAAACGCTAATCAAGGCAATCGAGCCAGACGGTCGAATCCACACCATGTATTCGCAGGTCACGGCAGCCACCGGTCGACTATCAAGTGAAAACCCGAATCTACAAAACATCCCAATCAAGACCGAGCGCGGTCAGCGCTTGCGCAGTGCTTTTGTTGCGGGTGAAGGTTTTGAGACCCTGCTTACCGCTGACTACTCGCAGATTGAAATGCGAATCATGGCTCACCTCTCCGGCGATGCTGGACTGATTGAGGCTTTCAAGGCCGGTGAAGATCTCCACAATTTCGTAGGAGCTCGCATCTATGGCGTGGAGCCGTCGGCGGTCGACTCAGCCATGCGTTCAAAGGTGAAGGCAATGTCCTACGGACTGGTCTATGGCCTCAGTGAATACGGCCTTGCCAAGCAGTTGCGGATCACAAACTCGGAAGCCAAGCAGCTCATGGCTGACTATTTTGACCGTTTTGGGGGAGTGAAGACCTACCTTGATCAGGTAGTGCAGCGCGCAAAGGCGCTTGGCCACACCACGACTGTCTATGGCCGCAGAAGACCATTTGCCGACCTAAACTCCAAGATTTTCCAGCTTCGGGAGATTGCCAGAAGGGCCGCTCTAAACGCTCCAATTCAAGGAACAGCGGCCGACATCATGAAACTCGCGATGATCAAAGTTGCCGATCAAATGCAAGAGCAGGGCCTGAAGTCTCAGCTATTGCTTCAGGTTCACGATGAATTGGTGTTCGCCGTTGCACCTGGCGAGCTTGAGAAGTTGAAGGCTTTGGCGATTGACTGCATGAAAAACATCACCCAGCTCTCGGTTCCACTCGAGGTTCACGTTGGCGTAGGAGCCAACTGGGAGCTAGCGGGTCACTAGCTAAACCGCTAAGCTTTGCGAGGCGCCGTCCGGCACCAAGTTCTGTCCGTTTGTCGGGACAATCTTGAGCGTGAAACCTCTTTGTTGCCCTGACCCGAGTAAAACAAAGTGGAGTAACCACACATATGGCAACCAAAGCAACCGCCAAGCCAAAGCAAATCGCAGTAAACGACATTGGTTCAGCTGAGGACTTCCTCGCTGCAGTCGAAAAAACCCTCAAGTTTTTCAACGATGGAGATCTAATCTCCGGCGTCGTCGTGAAGATTGACCGCGACGAGGTCCTACTAGACGTTGGCTACAAGACCGAAGGTGTTATCCCTTCTCGCGAGCTTTCCATCCGTCAGGATGCAAACCCAAGCGACATCGTCAAGGTTGGCGATGCAATCGAGGCACTTGTTCTTCAGAAGGAAGACAAAGAAGGCCGACTAATTCTTTCCAAGAAGCGTGCTCAGTACGAGCGTGCGTGGGGCGATGTAGAGCGAATCAAGGAAGCTGACGGTGTCGTAAAGGGTGTCGTCATCGAGGTAGTAAAGGGTGGTGTGATCGTAGACATCGGTCTACGCGGCTTCCTACCTGCCTCCCTTATCGAGCTTCGCCGCGTCCGCGACCTTGGCCCATACCTGGGCACCGAGGTTGAGGCCAAGATTTTGGAGCTAGACAAGAACCGCAACAACGTTGTGCTTTCTCGTCGTGCCCTACTTGAGCAGAGCCAGAGCGCTAACCGCACCACCTTCCTGAACGACCTTGTAAAGGGTCAGGTTCGTACCGGTGTGGTTTCCTCCATCGTGAACTTCGGTGCGTTCATCGACCTTGGTGGCGTAGACGGTCTAGTCCACGTTTCCGAGCTGAGCTGGAAGCACATTGAGCACGCCAGCGAGGTTGTCGAGGTTGGCC